>NZ_CALIJF010000093.1 GCF_938018035.1 uncultured Campylobacter sp.
AAAACGCTCAAAGCGGGCTTTTAGAGATTTTGCATTTTTGTTTAAAAGCTCCGCTTGCGCGGCGAGCTTATCTGCGTATGTTTGAAGCGCCGTCGCATACTTAGCATGCGCCTCAAAGTCCGATTTTAGCGCGTAAATTTCATCTTTTACCGATTTTATATTTTGCACGAGCGCCTCGTCTTTTACGAAGGTTCGGATCGTGCCTAAAAGCGCCAGCAGCGTCGTGGGTGATGCCGCAAAAATGCCGATTTGCGCGCAGTATTCAAGCACCTGCGGCAGCTTCTCGCAGACGTAGACGAAAACCGCTTCGCTGGGCACAAATAGCACCGCAAACTCCGTGCTAAGAGGCGGTATGATGTATTTTTCCGCGATATCTGCGGCGTGCTTTTTCATATCGGAGGCGAGTTGCTTATCCGCACTAGCAAGCGCTGCGGCGTCGTTTGAGGCGGAGGCAGCGATGATCTTTTCATAGCTTTGAAGTGGGAATTTTGAGTCGATGCAAAGAATTTTTTCTTTTGCGATATGCAGCGCGCAGTCTGCGATCCTGCCGTTTGGTAGATGCTTTTGCAGCTCATAAAATGCGGTGTTTTGCCCATAGATCATCGATAAAATTCTCTCTAATCGGTACTCGCCGAAGTTGCCGCGTAGTTTTACATTGCCTAAAATCGAGTTTAGCCTTGCAATTTCGTCACGCACCTGAAGCGAAGTTTTATTTTGCTCGCTCATTCGCGCTAAATTTTCCGCTATGTCCTTAAAGCCGCGATCCAGCGAGCTTAAATTCTCGCTAAGCGCGCTATTTTGGCGCTGCAAGCCCTCGCCTAGGGATCTATTAAGATAATAGAGCTTATCGTTAAAGCCGTCGTTTAGGCTTTGATTTAGCTTAAAAAGCTCGGCACTTGCTCTCGCACTTTGAGCTGTGAGCCTTTCGTTTAAAAGCTCGCTAAGCGTGGAGTTTGCATCGCTTATGCGGCGGTTTTGTAGCACGAGCGCGATCAGCAGGGCAAGCACTAGCGCAGCAAAAAACGCAAACGCCGCGAGCAAAATCCCATCAGCGCCCATTTTCTTGCACGCTTTGCGGATCTAAAATTTCATTTTTGTAGCGCAGATATTCGATATCGTTGTTAAGCGCACGATTTTCCTCAAGCAAAACCTCGTGTTTAGTGCGAAGCGCGGCGATGTCGCGGCTGATGTAATAAATTTCGTTGCGGATGTAAATCGCCGGCACCGTCAGCAAAAACGCAAATCCGATCAGCAGATAAACGACTAAAAGCTGATAAAGCGTGAGATTTTTCTCCTTTTTTTTCTCGGCGTCGTAGTTACGTAGCAGCTCGTCCTGTGCGCCCGCGAAACTGCCGTAACCGCGCCCTGTGGCAAAGCTTGCATAATCATGCGCGCCCAGATCTGCGTAATTTTGATTTTGTGTACCTGTAAAGTTCGCACCCACAAACGCCGCATAATCCACCTTGCCGGTAAAATTGGCACCTACAAAATCGCCGTAGCTCGCTCCAGTTGCGGATTTCTCGCTGCCGCGATTGGCTGAAAGATTTGCGTCGTCGCGTCCTTTTAATTTTACTTTGTTGTTTTTATTAAATTTTGTTCCGCCGCTTTCGGAATTTAGATAGTTTTGGGCGTTTGTGAAGCCTGAACTTTCGAATTCCAAGCCGGTAAAATCGTCGTAACCGCCCGCTGCGCCCGCGTAGTTTCGTTTTACGGAAAGATCCGCGGCAAGCTTATCCTCTAGCTCCTCATCCGTCAGATCCTCCATAGCTCGTCTTTTCGCAAGCTCTATGCCCGCTAGATCGGATGTTCCTGCGAAGTCGTGCCCGTCATCGTCGTCGGCAAAATATTCATATTTATTCATCTAAAATCTCCATAAATTTAAAACCACGATCTTATCTTTACTCGCCGCTAAGGCGCCTGTGTCAAGATAAAATTCTGCTCGAAACCCGCAGCTAGCGTGTACCCAGCAATGGGCCCTTAAGGTAAAATTTAAAAGCCAAAATCACGAGCAAAATTTTTCTTTGCAATTTTACCTCGGTAAATGGAATTTTATCTTAACTCGCAAAATTATATCTCGGCCAGCAAAAGCAAAATTTCACTTTAACGGGCTATTTCGTTTATTTGGCTGGCTCTTTGCACGATATTGTATAGCAGCAGAAGCTTCAAAAGAAGCATCGCGTTAATTTTGCTCGTTTTTTTGCACCGCCTGCTTGGGAAATTCATTTTGATAGGTAAAAATCAAGTTCGCTTTACTCAGCTTATCTTATAAAATTTTGTCAAATCGTCTGAAAAACCGCTTAAAATTTCACTGCGTCTTCGATGCGCCTTAAAACGCTAAGCGAAGGATATCGCTTGCAAGATAAGCTCTATCATCTAAAAAAATCAATGAAATTACGGCTCGTCTACAAAATTTCGTTAAAGCAAAGAACGAGATTTGGCATTACGCCGCTTGCTTTAGGCGCCAAATTTTAACTCTCGCTCGGTTCTGTATCTATGTTGCCACTTAGTTTTTAAAATATGCAGCAACCAAATCTCATAAAATTATACGTTAAATTTAGCGTAAAATTAAACGTTAAATTTTTCGCTAAATTTTATGATTTAGCCATTGCGTGTTTAAAATAACGTTGAAAATATCATAAATTCTAAAAGCAAAATTTTTGTAAGCCGAATTTTAAAATTCCATAAAATTTTAAAATTTAATGCCTGCAAATCTGTAAATTTTACAAAATTTCGTCAAAATTTAAAATTCATAGCAAGCAAAGGCGGTCATTTTAGCCGAAAAATTCTTAGCTTTGCGCTCGCTGCTCGCGAGTTTTGCGCAAGCTCTTGCGCGTCCGCTATTATCGGGCTTTTGGTTAGGATTTTGCCTAACGAATGCCCGCCGCCGCATTCGCAGCGCATAAACTCGCTAGGGCAGACGCAATCACGTTCCCACGCCTTAAATCGTTCCTTTACTATGCGATCTTCAAGCGAATGAAACGAGATTATAGCGACAGTTGCATTAGTTAGAATTGAATCGCGCGATTTTTGTTCGATGAGATCAAGTAGGCGTTTTAGCTCGCCAAGCTCGTCGTTTACCTCGATGCGGATCGCCTGAAATGCTAGCGTAGCCGTGCTGATGCTGCGCCCTTTAACGGGCTTCGTTCCGATTAAATTTGCCAAAGCTTTAGCGCTTGTTAGCGGCGCGTTAGCCCGTGCAGTAGCTATTTTAGCAGCGATTGCGTTAGCGTTTGTTAGCTCGCCGTATTCGTGGAAAATGCGCGCCAGATTCGCTTGCGAGTAGCTGTTTACGACATATGCCGCATCTAGAGCTGCGCCTGCATCCATTCGCATATCCAGCGCGTCGCTTTTAGTGGAGAAGCCACGACAGTTTTTATCTAGCTGAAGCGACGAAACGCCAATGTCGGCTAAGATCCCACGAACTGCGCGGAGCTTTTGCTCGGGCAGAATTTCTAAAATTTCGCTAAATTTTGCTTTGTGAATTTCTATGCGATCTTTAAATTTACTGAGCCGCTCGCGCGAAAATTCTATCGCTTCGGCATCTCTGTCGCAAGCGATGAGTTTAAGCTGCGAATTAGCGCTCAAAATGCCCTCGCTGTGCCCTCCGTAGCCTAGCGTGCAGTCGATAACATAGCCGTCTTCAAGCTGCGAAAATGCTGCGATCGTTTGCGAAAAAAGTACCGGAATATGTGGAGCTTGCACCTGAATTTATCCTTTTGAAATTTCTAATCCTATATAATAGCGAAATTTTTTACAAAGGCGAGAGATGGACGAGTATTATTATGAAATTTTACGCAAAATTTCGCTTTCGATGTTTAGAGATAGGCTTTTTGGGATCTTTCACGGCTCGATTTCAGCAAAAATTAAAGAAAATCAATTTTTGATCAACAAAAAAGACGCGATTTTCGATAGCCTGGATAGGGATGATTTTATAACGCTGTTTTCAAAAAAAGACTACCGCTGGCAGGATGCTAGCATCGATAGCGACATACATATAAATATCTACAAAAATATAAAAGAGGCGAAATTTGTAACCTACGCGACACCGCCGTATCTCGTCGCATATACGCTGGAGCATGATTTTATTTTGCCACGAGATTACTTTGGGGTGAGCAAATTTAAGCGCATTGAAATTTACGATCCTAAGAGCTACGACGACTGGCACGAGCGTGCGCCGTACGAAATTTGTAACTATATGATAAATGAAAATAGCGATATAATGGTGATTCGCGGCTATGGGGTTTTTGCTCATGCAAGGAGCGCGCAGCAAATGGCGAAAAAAATAGCGATTTTAGAAATGAGTTCAAAGCTGCTTTTGCTAAGCTAAGATTAATGTATACCAAATCATTTACTAACGCGTTATAATTCGCCAAAAATGCCTATTTTTCAGCCTTACATAAGGTTTTATCTGTATAATTACTAACAAAAAATTTCTTTAGTTAGCTATTTAAGGATTTAGATGATAGAATGGATGCAAAAGCATAAGAAGTCGCTTATACCGACGATCTGGATAAGCACGATAGCCTTCGTGGGCGCAGGCTTCGTCGGCTGGGGCGCATATGATATGAACGCTAACCGCGCAGGCTCAATCGCTAGAGTAGGGCAGATTTCCATAACAAATCAAGAACTAAACACAAAATATTCCGAACTATACAACAGGCTGAGTGCTATGAGCGATGGGCAATTTACTCAAGAACAAGCCAAAAATATGCATCTAGATCAGATCGCAGTAGATCAGCTAATCGGCGAGGCGTATTTTCTAAATTTTGCTAAAGACTTAGGCGTTAAGGCTAGTGATAAAGATGTGGCGGAATTTGTGCTAAACTCGCCGAATTTCCAAGAAAATGGCGCATTTAGTAAGGAACTTTACGATAATGTCGTAAGGAATTCAGGACTTACTAAAAAGGAATTTGAGCGCAATCTACAAAAGGTCCTAACTTTAGAAAAGCTCGGCAAAGCGCTAAAAATAACGCCTAGCCCTAAGATCGTAGAAGCATTTGCAGCATCGCAGCTGATGCAGGATAAGGTTTCCGCAGAGATAATCTACGCCGATGCTAACGTCACTTTTAACGACGACGAGCTAAAGAAATTTTGGGAAGGCGAGAAATCGCACTTTATGACGGAGAAAAAATATAATTTAGGAGCCTATTTCGTAGCGCCTAGCAGTGCGGACGTAAACGAAACCGAGCTAAGTAAATTTTACGAAGAGCACAGAGGCGAGTATAGAAGCCTGGATGATAAACTATTGGATTTTGCAGAAGCCAAACCTAATGTCTTAAAAGATTACCGAATGGATCAGGCTAAAAAAATCGCAAAAAAAGATTTTCCAGATATTAAAAAAGGCAAAATCGATACTAATGAAACTATAGTTGCTACGGCTAGCAATTTTCCAATATCTGAGATTGAGGTCGCAAATCCAGGAGATGTCATCAAGCCTTTCGAGTACAAAGGCGGATATTTGATTGCTAAACTAAACGGTGTAGAGCAACCTAGGCAGATGAGCTTTGAAGAGGCTAAGTCTTTGGCTTCTAAAGAATTTGAAACAAAAAAACGCAAAGAGCTACTTGAAAAAAGAGCTCAAGATGCGCTTAAAAATTTCAAAGGCGAGGATTTCGGCACGCTATCTCTTAATAGTAAAAACGACACCAAGCTAAGCGATGACGAATTTTATAAATTTCTTATCGATATGTTTAATAAGCCTACGAAAGAAGGGATAGTGATGTTTGATGACAAAGCTGTAGTATATAAAATTTCACAGCAGAGCCTAGGTAGCAGCGAAGAGATAGATAAAGAAAAAGCGATCGTAGCCGATAGAATAACCACGTTATTAAATTCTAATCTGCAAGATGATCTAACCAAAATGCTAGAAAAGCGCTATAAAACCGAAAGATATTTTAAAGGTAAAGACAGTGAGTGAGTATATTTTAGGTCTAGATATAGGCTCAACTAAAATTCGCGCGATAATCGCTAAAAATGATGGCATTTTTACGGTCTTAGGCGTTGGCGGAGCCGATACTTTAGGTATCAAAAAGGGCGTCATAACAAACATAGAGCAAGCCGCGGGCTCAATAAAACAGGCGGTGAAAGCAGCAGTAAAAGGCGCTGGTAGAAGCTATGATAAAGCCATTATATCTATCTCCGGCTCATACGCCAAAAGCGTTAAATCTCGCGGCGTCATAACTATGGAAAATGAGATCGGACTAGATGAAATAAAGCGTGCCATGCAGGTTGCCGAAGCGCAAGCAAATGTGCCTAGCGATAGTGTGATTTTACATGTGCTTCCGTATGATTTTAGAGTCGATGAGCAGGAACACATCGAGGATCCCCTCGGTATGAGCGGTACGCGCCTAGAGGTATCTACGCATATCGTCATCGCGCCAGAAAGCTCAATTAAAAATTTAAAAAAATCCGTCGAGATGGCGGGCGTGAAGGTAGATAACATCGTCCTTTCAGGCTACGCATCATCCATATCTACGCTTAGCAAGGACGAAAAAGAGCTCGGCGTAGTGCTGATTGACATGGGCGGCGCTACATGTGATATAGTCATCCACCTGGGGAATTCCTTGCGTTATAACGATGTTGTGATGTTTGGCTCTAATAACGTTACTAACGATCTATCGCGTGCTCTACACACGCCGCTTCCTTATGCGGAAAACATTAAAATTACTTATAACGATCTAATTAATCAAGGCAATAGCGAAGTTGAATTGCCTGCTTTAGGAGATAGCGAGTCAGAAAACCACATCATAAGCCTTGAGATCATCTCTCAAGTCATCCTCGCTCGCGTTAAAGAGACCTTCGATATGATAGCCGATAAGATCGAAAGAAGCGGCTATAAAGACCGCATAGGCGCAGGTATCGTAATCACGGGCGGTATGGCGAAGCTAGACGATGTGCGTGATTTAGCGACGATAGTTTTTGATAATACTTCCGTTAGGGTTGCAAGAGCAAAAAGCGTGGGCGGTCTACACGAGATTGCTGATGATATTTCAAATTCTTGCGCACTAGGACTTTGCATGTATGGTTTCGGCGAATTTACCCCTTACGAGATGGACTCTAACGGCAAACTCCGCTACAAAGACGAAGTTATAAACAAGGCTCCGAAACGAAATGTGAACGAATATTATGAAAAAGAGGTCAGCAAGGCGATAGAAAAAGAGGGCGTCAGAACGGATAGCGGTGCGGCTAAGAAGGAGGATCTAAATATCCAACTTCCCAAAAAAGACGGACAGAATTTTTTCAATAAAATTTGGTCGTCTATGAAAAATTGGTTTTAAATTTTAAGCTAAGGAGATACTCGTGAAAGGATACAGCATGGAAGAAAGAAAGGGCATCTACGGTGCCAAGATGAAGGTTATCGGCGTCGGCGGCGGCGGATGCAACATGATAAATCATATGATTCGCGAAGGATTTACCAAAACCGATGTTGAGCTTATGGTGGCTAACACCGACGCACAGGCGTTAGAAAAGTCGATCGCAAATACTAGAATTTTACTAGGCGAAAACACCACCAAAGGCCTTGGTTGCGGTATGGATCCAGCGCTTGCCAAGATGGCTGCAGAGGAGAACTATGACGATCTTAAGGATCGCTTGGACTACTCCGACATCGTTTTTGTGGGTTCTGGTCTAGGCGGCGGTACCGGTACTGGCGCCGCACCTATCGTTGCAAAAGCTGCGAAAGAGAAAAAAGCGCTAACTATCGGCGTCGTTACCACCCCTTTCGGTTTTGAGGGTAAAAAGCGCATGCGACTAGCACAGGAAGGCCTTGAAGAGCTTAAAAAAGAGTGCGATTCCATAATCGTTATCCCGAATCAAAATTTATTAAAGATCATCGATAAAAAAACCGGTCTAAAAGACGCATTTAAGATCGTAGATAATGTCCTATTCCAAGCCGTAAACGGTATGATCTCCGTGATCTTAGAGTCCGGCGATAGCGATATCAACGTCGATTATGCCGATGTTAAAAAGGTAATGACTCACCGCGGTTTGGCGCTTATGGGTATCGGCGTTAGCGAGGGCGACGGCGCGGCGGAGGAAGCGCTAAAAAGTGCGATCCAATCTCCGCTTTTGGATAATACCTCCATTCACGGCGCTATGGGCGTGTTAGTGCATTTTAAGATGTCGCCTGATTGCTCCTTGCTTGAGATCGAATCTGCGATGAATATCATCGAAGATACCGTAGATAAGGACGCCGACGTTACCTGGGGCACCACCACCGATCCTAAGATGGAAAACAACCGCGTCGAAGTTACTCTCATCGCCACTGGCTTTGAAAGGAGCGTCGAGGAAAAAAAGCAGGTCGCCAGCGATAACGTAGCCGATCGCAGAAAGGCGCTTTTAGAGAGCATGGGTCGAAATTCTATCTTTTCTAGACAAAAGGTAAGCAGCGGCGATTTTAACGGGGACGAAACCTACGACGAGCTCGACGAGCCCGCATTCCTACGAAACCAGATGGACTAAATGCGCAGACGAGATAGGCAGCTAAGCGAAGATGAGGCGTTAAAAATCATCGACGAGAGCGAATACGCTACGCTTAGCTGCATAGACGATAGCGGCGAAATTTTTAGCGTACCTATCTCGCCGGTGCGCGATGCAGACATTATTTATATCCACGGCGCGCCTGCCGGCACAAAGGCAAAACTCTTTCAAAACGGACGCGCGGTAACGGCGGTTTTTGTTAGCTATAACCGCGTTCCTACCCCAAGTGATGAAGAATACCGATCTATCGCAAACGACGCTGCCGCTTTAGGCTCTAGAGTTTATACGACGGAGTACCGTAGCGCAATCGCCGTTTGCGAAGCAAGTGAAATAGAAGATGACGAGCGTAAAATTTACGCCCTTCGGATACTATGCGAAAAATATACCCCAAACTACATGTCGCGCGTGGAGTTTGCCTCCAAAGCATCATTAAAGCGCACGAAAATTTACGAACTCAAAATAAAATCCGTAACTGCAAAGGCTAAAATTTTATAGAATTAAATTTTAAGAAATCTAAATTTAAATTGCTTGATTTCTTAAAATTTCAAGTTTGAATGCTAGACAAATTTTAATTTTAAATTTCGTATCGCTAAATTACAAAGCTTCTTATCGGTACGAGCATCGGCACCACCGCGGCGATCGTGCCGCTTACTATCGGCTCGGCGCCCTTCATCGCGCGGCTCATCGAAAGCGCTCTGCTGGAGGTTGATAGCGGCGTGATCGAGGCGGCGAAGAGCTTTGGAGCGAGCAAGACGCAGATCATCTTTCGAGTGATGTTCGTCGAGGCACTGCCTAGCATCATCGGCGCGATTACGCTCACGCTCATCGTCATCATCGGATTTACGGCGATGGCGGGCACAGTCGGAGGCGGCGGGCTCGGCGACGTGGCGATCCGCTACGGCTTTCAGCGCTTCCGTCCCGATATAATGGCATACACAGTCGTGATCCTGATCGTGCTCGTGCAGATAATCCAAAGCATCGGAAATTTGCTTTATAAAATTACGAAAAAGTAGGGGTCTAGACGGGGGCTTCTTTCTATCACGAACAGCAAATGTACGAGCGATGACGCATACCGCAAGCGGTATTTGACTGCGCCTAAGCTTTGTCTTTTTGTACTCGTATCCGGCTATTCGTACTCTTGCTTGCACTCAAATTCTACGCTTAGCTTCGGGCATTCATTCTCCGTGTTCGTAGTGGCAGACTAAAATTTTGATTTATGAGCGGACTTTCTAAAATTTAGCTTCGATCATTCGGTGAAAATTTAAAGGATTGGAGGCGGATAAAATATATAAAAGCGAGCATGTATTGCTGCTTTTGCTTGACGGTTTAAAATTCCAAGCAGCTTGATTACGATATGAAAATTTACGCTAAAATTTAACGAAAATCGGTGCGATCTGCCCGATAAATTTTAGAAAGGATAATGATGATTTTAGCTTCAAACTACGATGAGATCGACTTTGATGCGCTTTATAAGGCGCAAAAGGCAAAAAGCTCATTCGGCAAAAAAACTGGCCGAGCATTGGGATAAAAAGGCGCCGAGCTTCAACGAGGGCGTGATGAAAAGCGCCTACGCGCGCGAGTTTATAGACAAGGTTGATTTTGCTGGTGTCTCCACGCTGCTTGATTTCGCATGCGGAGCGGGCGCGTTAAGCGTGCTGGCGGCAGAAAAGGTGGATAAAATTTACGGCTATGACTTTTCGCCCAAAATGCTGGAATTTGCTCGCGAGAACGCTAAAGCTTACGGCGCGAAAAATATAAAATTTGCGCAAAAAGCTTTTGAGGACGATTGGTCTGACGTACCCGCGTGCGATCTCGTTTTTGCCTCGCGCTGCCTTGAGGTGGATGATCTAAAAGCCGCGCTTAGTAAGCTTCTTTCAAAGACCAAAAAATCGCTTTATATCACGTTTAAAGTAAGCGGCAGCTTCGTGGACGGGGATATTTTGGATGCGATAGGGCGCGAAGTGGAGCAAAAGCCAGGCTTCGTCTATCTTTTAAACATCCTGTTTCAAATGGGCTATCTGCCGAGTCTCAGCTATATCAAGGCCCAGTGTCACGGCGGCGGAGCGAAAAGTGCGGAGGAGTTTATGCAAAAGACGCGCTGGATGCTCGGCGGCGAGCTAAGCGAAACGGAAGAGGCGCGGCTGGCGGAGTATTTTAACAGCGGCAAATACGAGCCAAAGCGGGATTTTATGCACTGGGCGTTCGTGCGGGTGAATGTTTAGCGCAACGCTCCGCTCTCACAATGCTGGAATTACATATTCGAGCCGGCTTATCATCTTGAAAATAACCAACCGTATCTGCTCTGGCGATCGCTCGTGGTATATAGAAGGTAAGTTACGTATAATATTAAATTTATCGCGTAAAAATATGAGTTAAATTTTTGTAGCTTATCGCATAAAATAAAAATTGAAAATTTTTATACGCTGCACTTTGAAATTTTAAAGCACAAATCGAATTAAGGGCTGCGGTCTTAGAATTTTATTCTCTTCTAAATTTAAAAAGGGGCGAGAAATCTTCCGCCCCTGAAATTTTATATAGGATTTGAAATTTTATAGATGTGCGAGCCAGGGCTTACACATCTCTTATTTAAAACATAATCTCAAACCCTGCATTGATAGCGCCGCCTCTTGTCTTGCCTACGTAGCCCTTGCCTCCTAGGCTAAGGATAAGGTTCTTGCTCTCATACTTATAGCCTGCTTCAAATACTCCGGTCGAGCCTTTTAAGCTAGGCTTAGGAGCGTCAAGCCCCATAGTAGATGCTTTAGCATCTCCGCTAAACTCATATTCGTATGCGCCTCCAAAGTATAGGTTATGCTCATCTTTTAGATTTATAGTATCTCTTAGGCCTGCTCTTAGCCTATTAGATGTAACGCTATCAAAGTGATATCTCTCGCCAGAGCTTATAGAGGCATCGGCATCATCCGTGTAAGCATATAGCCATTTAGTATAAACGTCTAGTTTATTACTTTGGCTTAGATCAA
>NZ_CALIJF010000094.1 GCF_938018035.1 uncultured Campylobacter sp.
AAACGAACTCAAAAGAACAAAACGTGCGCGAGACAGAGCGGGTAGCCGCCGAGATCGCGCCGAATGAAATTATAACACGCAAAAGCCTTCGTCATTGGTGCGTGAAAGCTTTAGCTCGAAGTAAAACGCTGCGAGCAGATTTAAAATTTTATCCCAGAGGCTTTATCTATCGCACTCGCGCCGCCGCCTTTAATTCGCTTTTTGCCGCCGCGCAAGCTGCGAAATCAGCCTAGCTTCTGTTTCAAAAGCTCGTTTACCTTTGCAGGATTAAACGCGCCCTTGCCCTCTTTCATCACTTGACCTACGAAGAAGCCGAATAGCTTGTCTTTGCCGCCGCGGTAGTCCGCGACCTTGTCCTCGTTTTGGCTCATCACGCGCGCTATGATCTCCAAAATCGCGCCGTCGTCGCTTACCTGCCTCAAGCCTAGCTTGTCGATGACCGAGCTTACGGCCTCGTCGTGCTCCATTAGATAATCAAGCACCTCTTTGGCGGCCTTTTGCGACACTGCGCCGCCTTCGATCGCGCTTAAAAGCTCGCTCATCTTCGCGCTACCTACCGGCGAATCCTCGATCGTAACGCCATTTTTGAGCCTGCCCGCAAGCTCGACGGTAAGCCAGCTCACGCAGAGTTTGGGCTCGTGCCCCGTAGCGATGAGATCCTCGAAAAATCGCGCGTTTTCGTAGGTTGAGATTATGATCTCGGCGTCCTTTTCTTTAACGCCCAGCTCGCGGACGTAGCGTACCTTTTTTTGATCGGGCAGCTCGGGGATCTGCTGCGCAGCAGCCAGCATCTCGTCATCCACAATCACGGTTAGCAGGTCTGGGTCTGGGAAGTAGCGATACTCGGCGCTGTCTTCTTTGCTGCGCATCGGCTTGGTGATAAGCTTAGCGGTATCAAAAAGGCGCGTTTCTTGCACGACCTCTTGCTCATATTTGCCGTCCTGCCACGCTTCGATCTGACGCTCGATCTCGAACTCGATCGCCTTTTGGATAAATTTAAAGGAGTTTAAATTTTTAATCTCAACGCGCGTGTAGAGCTTTTGCTCGCCTTGCGGACGGATACTGACGTTTACGTCGCAGCGAAACGAGCCTTCCTGCATATTTGCGTCGCTGATATTTAAAAAGCGCAAAATGCTGTGGAGTTTTTTTAGATACGCGACCGCCTCGTCCGCAGAGCGCATATCAGGCTCGCTTACGATCTCCAAAAGCGGCGTGCCTGCGCGATTTAGATCGACTAGGCTGCGCGAGCTTTCGTGGTTATTTTTGCCAGCATCCTCCTCTAGGTGCGCGCGCGTGATGCCGATGCGCTTGCTCTGTCCGTCCGCAGCTATAAAAAGCTCGCCGTGCTCTACGATCGGGATCGTCCACTGCGAAATTTGATACGCCTTGGGAAGGTCGGGATAGAAGTAGTTTTTGCGGTCGAATACCGACTTGCGATTGATCGTCGCATTAACGGCGGTGCCGAAGCTGATAGCTTTTTTAACCGCCTCCTCATTTAGCACGGGAAGAGCACCCGGAAGCGCCAGGCAGGTCGGGCAGACGTGCGAATTCGCCTCGTCGCCAAAGCTCGTGGGGCAGGAGCAGAAAATTTTGGTTTTGGTATTTAGCTGGCAGTGTACCTCTAGGCCGATCACGGTTTCAAACATAAACTTAACCTTTTAGAATAAAAATTTCGCGTAATTTTACAATTTTTTGCTTTAATACTCGCTTGTAGCGGCGCGCGGCGCGGCTAAATTTTAAAATTTAATCGGATAGATTTCTATTCGCCGCCGCTAAGGAGCTTTTCTTTCAGATCGAAAACATCAACCATCAAGCAGGTGATGATTACGCATATCACGCCCGGAGCGGTGCAGATGAAGAGGAATTTTAACCCCAAAAAATAAAATGACGGATAGGCAAAAAAGACGAATGCGCCGACGAAGATCAATCCGAACGACGCACCCACGAGGAAGTATAAAAAATTTCGCTTAAAATTAATGCTCATCGACGATCACGGCGCCCGCTAGATAAACGTAGCTTAAAACCATGAAAATGAAAGTCTGCAAAATCGCCATAAAAGTAAGCAGCGCAAACGGCACCATCGGCACTAGCGCAGGAGCGAGAGTAAGCATAACGAGCAGGAAGGTATCGTCACCTTTGATGTTTCCGAAAAGTCGGAAAGAAAGCGATACGACGCGCGAAAAATGCGAGACGATCTCTATAACGAACATAAACGGAGCTAGGATTTTTACCGGCCCCATAAAGTGTTTTAAATAGTTGATCACACCATGCTCGCGAACGCCCTCAAAATGGTAATACAACCAAACGCAAAGCGTAAGCGAAAGGGTTAAATTTAGACTCGCGCTCGGCGACTCAAAGCCCGGCACCAAGCCGATAACGTTACTAAAAAATATCACAAATCCCAATGTTGCGATTAGCGGAAGATATTTTTTGGCTTGTTCCTCACTACCCATCGCGTCCTTACCGATCGTTAGTACGCCGCTTAGGTAGGCTTCGGCGATGTTTTGCATGCCGTGTGGTACAAGCTGAAGCGAGCGAGTGGAGCAAAGCGCGACGGCTACGATGATAGCGACGACCAAAAAGAAGTAAAAAAGGTAGATAAAAGTGTGGTCGTAAGAAATTAAACCGCCGAAAAGGAAGATGTCTTTTAGCATAAAAACCCTTGATCGTTGAAATTTGAGGCGTATTTTACACTTCTATTCGTTAAAGTATATTTAAATTTGCGCCAGCGAGTAAAATTTTGAGCTTTGCGAGTTCTCACACCGCTTTGCTTGCCTAGCACTTTCGTCTAGCTTGCGCACCATTTATGCGGGAATTTTGCGTTTTTTTGGCATTTAGCTCCATATTTACAGCAAATGACAAAATTTTTGCTAGTAAGTACGAAATTTATGGCTACACTGCCAATTCGCTATTTTTGCAAAATAGAATTTAATCTAGCGCATACAGAGAAGCCCTAAGCCGGCTGGCGGTAAAATTTATGTTTACAGATACAAAAAATACAATAAAATTCTACCGCGACGGCACCGCGATAAATTCCAAGAATTCCAAGAATTCCAAGAATTCCAAGAATTCCAAGAATTCCAAGAATTCCA
>NZ_CALIJF010000095.1 GCF_938018035.1 uncultured Campylobacter sp.
AGCTGCGACGTGTATTTTTATGAAGGCTCGCTGCTGGTGGGGATCGACTATATGTCCGCGTATCTGCAGCGTCTGGGTTTCGGTAGCAAAACGGGCGTCGATCTGCCTAATGAGTTTGTAGGCACGATGCCTAATAAGGCCTGGAAAATGCAGAAATTTAAGCGCGCGTGGTATCAGGGCGAGACGGTCAATGCTTCGATCGGCCAGGGCGACGTGCTCGTCACCCCTATGCAGGTGGCTAAAAACACCGCTCAGATCGCCGCGGGCAAGGCTATCACGCCGCATTTTTTAAAAAGCATCGACGGTAAGCCGGTGGAATTTGCCCCCGCCGAGCTTTTTACGCCGAAAGAAAAGGCGCAGCTGCCCCTCGTGCGGCGCGGTATGTATGAGGTCGGCAACAACCCCGACGGAGGCACCGCCTACAAGCTCATCCATACCGCGGTAGTGCCTCTAGCGGTCAAGACGGGTACCGCGCAGGTCGTAGGCATCTCGCAGACTGCCAAAAAGCGAATGAAAGAGGCCGATATGGACTACTTCCACCGCTCGCACGCCTGGATGACGAGCTTCGGGCCGTATGACAAGCCGCAATACGCCGTAACCGTGCTAGTTGAACACGGCGGCGGCGGCGGAAGCGCGGCAGGTCCCGTGATAATGCAAATCTACGAAAAACTCGTCCAGATGGGCTACATCGATGCCAACGCAACGACCAGTAAAGACAGCGCAAAGAAAACGAAGTAGGATGGGATTTTATAATTTTAAAATTTTAGAATTCTACTCGCCCTTTGCTTGCTTGAAATTTTAAAATTTAGAGCGGCAAAAGACCCTAAAATTGGGTAGGGCAAAGCGATTTTAAATTTTAAATGCACCATAAGAATAAGGCGGTAAAATACGCCAAAATATCTTTTTATAAAAATGGGGAAATTCTATGCGAGATTACGACAAAGAGCCGATAGTGATAAAGAACGACTATTTGCTAAAAAGTAGATTAACAGTAGCAATTTTTTTCCTGATATTCGCATTAGTATTCGCCATTAGATCTATTTTTCCTATTGAAAGTTTCTTTAGTAGTAGTTTTAGAAAAGGCGAGCTAGCTCTTTGCATATTTATATTTTTCAAAACGATTCTTGGAGATTTTGCAATGCTAAAAGGTATGCTGGTAAATGACTTACAAATTAGAATTTTTGAGAAAATAATAGAATGCGACTATGTGGATTTAGCGGGGAATTTAAAGGTTCTAAAAATCCAGCTTACGGAGCATACAAAGATAACTTATTCATACTTTCCATGTTTTGGAGGAACTGCAAAACTTGATAGTAAAACTTTGATGGATAAAATTGCGTATATAACAAATCTTGCAATGGCTATCATCATAAACTTTATATTTATAATTATCTTTCAATGCTTAAATTTCTTAGGGATAAAAAAATACTATATTTTTGATGATAACGGTACTATGATATCAGTAAAACAGAATAAATCACTTGTTGATAGATTCGGTAAAGTTCCTTTCAATAAGCGAACCTTGATGATATCTTTAACTAACTACAATTCAAAATTTTTTGATAAGGATAAAA
>NZ_CALIJF010000096.1 GCF_938018035.1 uncultured Campylobacter sp.
CCTGCATCGCCAGCGCCTCAAACGGATCGCTTCCGAAATTTGCCGGAAGCTGCGTAGAGTTGGTGTAGTATATGTTCTTATCAAATCCCGCTTGGATGATATCTGAGTAGCGTTTCTTATCCTCTTTGGCGAAGCGATACGTAGTTCCCTCGGCAGGCGTAGCTTCGAGATTGTATAGGTTGCCCGTCTGCTCCTGAAACGAGCGGATCTTCTCGCGCAGATACTCAACCATTTTAAGGGCAAATTTACGTCCGAATTCCGTCGTAATATCCTCTTTATTTCCGCTAAAATTTCGGATCATCTCGTTTGCGCCGTTGATACCGATGGTGCTGAAATGGTTGTTAAAGCCCGGCAGATAGCGCTTCGTGTATGGATACAAACCGCGCTCAAACATCTCGGTTACGAATTTTCGCTTCTTCTCAAGCGTCGATTTTGCAAGCTCTAAAAGCTCGTCCAGCCTCGCATACAGCGCTTCTTCGTTATTTTTATATAGATAGCCTAGGCGGGCTAAATTTATCGTTACGACGCCGATACTTCCCGTCATCTCCGCGCTTCCGAAAAGTCCTCCGCCGCGCTTAAGAAGCTCGCGCAGATCAAGCTGCAAGCGGCAGCACATCGAGCGCACAGCGCCAGGCTTATACGCCTTTGGATTGGGTACGCGCTCGCCCTTTTCGTTCGTGATATATTGCGAGCCGATAAAATTTTGAAAATAGCTAGAGCCTACCTTGGCGGTGTTTTCAAATACCGCGTCGGCCGCAGGGGTATCCCAATCAAACTCTTCCGTTAAATTTACCGTAGGAATCGGGAAGGTAAAGGGCTGACCGCACTTATCGCCCGTAGTTAAAACCTCGTAAAACGCGATCACGATGCGGTTCATCTCGGGCTCGAAATCGCCGTAAGTCAAAGCCTCAAGCGAGTCCTTGCCGCGCCTTTTAGCCTCTGCCAAAAGCTCTTCGTCGTGTAAATTTTTAAATAGATGCTCGTTATTATGCGTAGGAATCTGCGTTTTTAGATCATCCGGGCAGGTCATATCGATGGTGACGTTGGTAAACGGGCTCTGACCCCAGCGCGCCGGGACGTTTAGGTTGAACACGAAGCTCGTGATCGCCTTTTTGACCTCATCGTCGCTTAATTTGTCGCGAAAAACGTATGGCGCCAAATACGTGTCAAAGCTGCTAAACGCCTGTGCGCCGGCCCACTCGCTTTGTAAAATTCCAAGGAAATTTGCCATCTGATACAGCGCTTCGCGGAAATGCTTCGGCGCCTTGCTCTCGACCCTGCCGCGCACGCCGTTAAAACCCTCGTTTAGAAGCACGCGCAAGCTCCAGCCCGCGCAATACGCCGTAAGGCAGTCCAGATCGTGGATATGATAGTCGCCGTTTCGGTGCGCCGCGCCCTCCTCGCGAGAGTAAATTTTATCTAGCCAGTAGTTTGCAATGACCTTGCCGGCGGTGTTATTAATAAGGCCTGCGTTTGAGTAGCTGGTATTGGAATTTGCTAAAATTCGCCAATCCTGCTTGCTGATGTATTCATTGACCGTCTGGGTGCAGTTGATATAGGTCGTATCCTCTTCAAGCCCCAAAATATGCTCACGCTGCATCTTGTGTGTGTGGCGATAGATCATAAAGCTTTTCAAAACGGCGAAATCGCCCGCTTCGAAGAGTTTTTTCTCGATGAGATCCTGAATATCTTCGACACTTAATTTGTCTTTAAAAACGATCGCGCTCATTACATTATCAAAGACTTTTTCGTCAAACTCGCTACCCACGCTTTTATAGGCTTTTTTGATAGCATCTTTTATTTTGTAGGATTGAAATTCTTGAAAACTTCCGTCTCTTTTAATGATTTTTTTCATAAGCACCCCGAGAATTTTCTGAATAAATTGGCAGAAAGTATATCAAGGAATCTTTAACTCAAAATTAAAGGAACGAGCGGAATATCCGTTACAAATTTTGCTTATAAAAAACGAAATTTAACCAAATCTCGCTATAATCGCGGAGTTTATTTTATAAAATTTGGAAATGCTATGAAGAATTTTAAGATAAGTTTTTTCGTGATTTTACTATGTGTCTTTTTAGCAGGCTGCGCTGCGCTTAAAGGCTCCAAAAGTGCGGATAATTCGGCGCTTGCCGGAGGCATAGATCACGCAGGATATCCAAACGCATATCTGGAGCGCATTGCAGGCGAAAGCATCGCCGATCTGCTCTCAAAGCGCATAGTCGGCAAAAAAGGCG
>NZ_CALIJF010000097.1 GCF_938018035.1 uncultured Campylobacter sp.
TGCCGCTTCCAAAGCACATTGATACGAATAAAATTTTAGAAAAAATAAGCCCGCAGAAGGACGTGGACGGATTTAGCGCGATAAACGTAGGTAAGCTTACTAGCGGGCTTGCGGACGGTTTTGTGCCTTGCACTCCGCTTGGCGTGATGCGCCTGCTTGAGGAATACAGCGTGCAGATAGCCGGTAAAAACGCCGTCGTGCTAGGCCGCAGCAATATCGTAGGAAAGCCGATGGCAAGCCTGCTGCTAAATGCCGACGCCACCGTCACTATCGCTCATAGCAAGACGAAAAACCTAAAGCAGCTTTGCGCAGATGCCGATATTTTGGTAGCGGCGGTCGGTAGGACACATTTTGTGAACGCAGATATGGTAAAAGAGGGTGCGGTGGTAATCGACGTGGGGATCAATCGCGGCGAGGACGGCAAGCTAAGAGGCGACGTTGATTTTGACGCCGTTGCACCAAAATGCTCGCTCATCACGCCCGTACCCGGAGGCGTGGGACCGATGACGATCGCGATGCTTCTTAGTAACACGATAAAATCGGCGAAAAATCGCTTAAAACAAAGAGCTTAAATGAAAATACTAAGTAAAATTTACAAATTTTTATCGAGTTGGACGGGAACGGTTATCGTCGTTTTATTTGTCATCCTTTTTGTGGCGCAAGCCTTCGTAATCCCCAGCGGATCGATGCGCTACACGCTTTTGGAGGGTGATTTTTTATTCGTTAAAAAATTTAGCTACGGCATTCCGACACCGCATATTCCGTTTGTAGAGTGGCAGGTTGCTCCGGATAGTGACGGCGATGGGCATATCATCCGTGGCGAGGGTCCTAGGCGCGGCGACATCGTGGTTTTCCGCTATCCGCTTGATGTTAAAGTACACTTTGTTAAGCGAAATTTTGCGGTCGGCGGCGACGAGGTGATATTTGATCTGAATAATTTCTACCTTCGTCCGCATGAAGGCGACGAGTTCATTGCTGCGAACTATGATGCTCGCGACATTGTGATTTTAGGTGGCGAAAAATATGTCAAGGAACCCTATAAATTTAAAGGTATCCACTACGATCCTAATAATCGAGGTTCAATGCTTGCAAACGTCAAAGCCGCGCTTGAGGTGGGCAAATTTGCAATGAAGCCCATTAGCCTAAGTGAAATTCCTCACAGCTTCGAAGCTGCGGGGATAAGCTTCAATGCCTTTTACATCA
>NZ_CALIJF010000098.1 GCF_938018035.1 uncultured Campylobacter sp.
AGCGCACGACTTAGAGACATTATGATTAAGCACGCTCGATTTACCGCTTGAAAACTTTTTAAATTTGCCGCTAAATTTCTTACTTTCGACGGGCGCAAGGCAAGTAGCGTTAAATTTACTAGAATTTAAAAAATCCTTGAAATTTAGCTCGCCTGTTTCATCGTCGTAAGCATTTGATTGCGACGCAGTGCACGATTTTTTAGCCGCTTGCCTGGACTTGCCGTCACTACTTAAATTCCTTGGAATTTTAATCATCTTCGCAAGGTCTGCAACCGAATTCTTGATTTAAATTGAAAACCTTACAGTATTCGCAAAATACGCAGCTAACGCTTCTTTTAGCGCATACGAGCGGGATTTTGCGCTTTTTTACTTCGCCTTTGATCTTTTTCATCGTATTGTGGTTCAAAAAGCTCGTAAGCATAACGACACACTCGGTATCTTGCGGGATCGGCTTACGATTTACGCGATTTTCGTTTCGTGCATCCCAGTGCTCGATGTTACTCGCGCCAAGGTCTTTTAAAACCGCCTTAATGGGCGTAATCTCATCTGCTCCTATAACTAAAACGTTCATTTCATCCCCTTTTATGATTGATAGTCGTTATTATAACAGAGAAAGATTAAATTTAACTGATAATATATATAAAAATTTGAAATTACAAGCCGGAATTTTACCGGCTTATATTTGATATTTACTCGCTTAAAGCTAGACTTACTGCCGCATCGATGTGGATCTGCGTAGTATCGAATAGCTGCATGGTGGTATCTGCTTGCGATACGAGCAGCCCGATCTCCGTGCAGCCCAGTATCACGCCCTGCGCACCGCGAGCCCTAAGTCCTTCAATGATCTGCAAAAATTTCTCTTTGGAGTGCGGTAAGATTTTACCAAAGCAAAGCTCATCAAAAATTACTTCGTTTACCGCTTCCATTTCGTCCGCGTTCGGTACGAGCACCTCTACGCCACCATCTATCAAGCGCTGTTTGTAAAAATCCTGCGTCATCGTGTAGATCGTGCCGAGCAGCCCTACTTTTTGCACGCCACGTTTTCGCAGCTCACTTAACGTGGCGTCCGCGATATGCACGAAAGGCACGGATATAGCGGCTTTTATCGCCTCGTAGCACTTATGCATCGTATTGGTGCAAAGAAAAATATAATCCGCGCCGCCGCTTTGCAAAACTCGCGCGTGACGAGCTAAAATTTCGCCCGCCCTGCCCCACTCATTATCTCTTTGACACCGCTCGATCTCGTCAAAATTTAGACTACTTAGCAGGATTTCGCCGCTACTTAGCCCGCCTAGACGCTCGTTAATTTTGCGATTGATCCCATCATAATAGGTAATCGTAGATTCGTAGCTCATGCCGCCGATTAGTCCGATTTTTTTCATGGATTTTCCTTTTAAAATTTATACGTAATTTTATGCAATCCCGCTAAATTTAATAAAATTCCGGATTGCAAAATTCGCAGAGCCGGAATTTCAACAAATAGCCGCAAAGCTTAAGCATTCTCGCTCGCGGCGTCCATAGAGGCAACCTCATCGCCGAAATCGGCATTCGCAAGCCGTTTGAGCTGGCGGTAGCGTCTCATCGCGTCGGCTTTATTTGCTTCATAAAGCTTGCCCGCGTGCTCCGGATCGATCTTTTTAAGCGCGTTGTAGCGCACCTCGTTTAGCAAAAATTCCTCATAAAGGCTCCAATCGGGCTCTTTGGATGAAATTTTAAGCGGATTTTTGCCCTCAGCCGCGAGCCGCGGATCGAAGGTGTAGGTCGGCCAATAGCCGCATTTGCTCGCAAGCTCGGCTTGATCGCCGGAGCTGCCCATGCCGCCTTTGATGCCGTGCGCGATACACGGCGAATACGCGATGATAAGGCTAGGTCCCGGGTAAGCCTCCGCCGCCATGATCGCCTTTAGCGTCGCGGCTTGGTTTGCGTTGGAATTTACCTGCGCGACGAAGATGTTGCCGTAGGTCATCGCGATCTGACCGAGGTCTTTTTTCTGCACCGCCTTGCCACCTGCGGTAAATTGCGCGATCGAGCCGCGGCGGCTAGCTTTGGAGCTCTGTCCGCCGGTGTTTGAATAAACCTCCGTATCCAGTACCAGCACGTTTACGTCCTCGCCGGTAGCCAGCACGTGATCGAGGCC
>NZ_CALIJF010000099.1 GCF_938018035.1 uncultured Campylobacter sp.
CGTTTTTTGAAAAATTTCATCGCTCATTTTGTGTCTCACATATGCGCAAGCGCGCTGTTAAGCAGCCATAAAAAGCCTATTAGGGCGGCTGAAAAGATTATGAATAAAAACGCGGAGAGGATTAGAAGATTTCTAATCTTTCTGCGCTGCTCGGGCGCGCTTTGAGCAGATTTAATAAATTTTACCAAATACACGATGAGGAAAATAAACGAAATTATCGGCAGCGCGATCAAAACCGAGATCGAGATGAATAGATCCGGCAGCCACTCAAAGTATACCAGCGGAGCGAAAGTACACAAAAACGCAACCGTCGAAATAATTAGAAATTTTTTATCTCTTTTATGGCGCCCCGGCTCATCTTTTGATCTGATAAATTTAATCAAACACGCGATGAGCCAAACAAAGCAGATCAAAAACAGCACATTTAAAATCTCCATAAGCGATCCGAAAATATTCATTTTTACCTTTAAATTTTTAATGTACAAAGCGGCATTTTAGCGCGCCGATTAAATTTACGCGCCCGTCAAGCAAGAGCGCAAGCGCAAATGTGCCTAAAGCAAACTCTTAATAAAGCGGCGATCCTCGCCCGAGCAAAAGCGAAATTTTGCAAATTTCAAGCAGCGGCAAGAGCAAAATTTAAACGCCGATAAAATTTCAAAACCGCGAATTGCTAATGTTGCTAAATTTAGCGCGCATTTGCCGCTATAAAACGCCCTTCGTGCTAGGCACGCCGGCGCGCTCGTTGATACTTATCGCGCGACGAAATGCCACGGCAAACGCCTTAAACGCGGCTTCTGCTACGTGATGCAGATTTTCGCCGCGAATTTGGCTTATGTGTAGCGTGAAATTTGCGTTGAAAGCCAAAGCGCGGAAAAACTCCTCCACAAGCTCGGCGTCGAATTCGCCGATCTTGCCGCGCTTCAGGCTCGGGCAATTAAATACCAAAAACGCGCGGTTGGAAAAATCAAGCGCCGCAGAAACCGCCGCCTCGTCCATCACCACGACGCTATCGCCGAAGCGCTCGATGTTTTGCGCGGGATAGATCACCTCTTTGATCG
>NZ_CALIJF010000100.1 GCF_938018035.1 uncultured Campylobacter sp.
TAACCTCGCGCTTCAGCCCCTCAAGATCGCTCGCGCCCGTTTCGTAAGCTTTGCCGTTTAATTTTATCTGCATTTTGATCCTAAATTTTATCTTTTTGCGCGCCCAAGCCTCGCCGCGCGAGCTTCGACCCTGTGCCTTTTTTGCGTCACGCAAAGCCGAAAATTTTAACGATTCTACGAGCTGTAGCGCGCAATTGCTCGCTTCGCACCATGGCGATTTATACTTAAGACAAATTTGCGCGGTCTTGATGACCGAAGCTCAGCCCGCCGCCATGATTGAGCTCAATTAGCCAACGCACCCGCACTTGAGCTTTAACGCAAGTGCGCTTTGTCTTGCGACTAGCGAAACGCTACGATCAATCGCGCGTAAACCCGAAGCAAGCCCAATCTGACGCCGTATCGTGCGCTTTGTTTTGACCGGCCTTAAGCTTTTTAAATTTATCGCGCCGCCCAAATTTAATCGGCGCAAGCCGCTTTTTTTACCGTGCGCCGCGCAACAAAGTCGCATTCCCGCTCCTTTTTACGTCGCAGTATCGTAACGCGGCATATCGATATATCTCCGAATCAATCCGTTAATTTTACGCACTGCGGCGTGCCGCCGAACGCGAAATTTTATGTTTAATACAAATAGATCACGCGGCACATACCGTGTTTATGAGCTAATTTAGCGCGCTCGCTGGCAAAATTTGCGCGTCGGGTGCCGTTACTGAGCGCGACGCAGCGAAATTTTAAACCGTACGCTCAAACTTTACAATACCGATACGAAATTTTAAAACTCCTGCGCCCAGCCGCCGCGGCCTAGCTCACTTTTAAAAATTTAAAGCTCGCCGCAGGCACCAGGCTACCGCGGCTTTCTCATAAATCTAAAAACCCAAACGCGCTATGTCTTCGCGCCGCCGTACCGCTTAAAATTTTAACGACGCACGCGCAAATTTTAAGCCCCGGCCGCTGTGTCGCCGTACCGCTTAAAATTTAGCGATCTCTGCGCGGATTTAAACCTCGGCTGCGTAATTTTTAACATAATTCAAAGTCCGATCTCAGCCGCCGCCTACGAACTCGACGATCTCATATTTTTTGCCGCTTGAGATCTGCGTGCGCTCCCACGCCTCTTTTTTTAAAATTTCGCCGTCGCGCTCGAGCGCTA
>NZ_CALIJF010000101.1 GCF_938018035.1 uncultured Campylobacter sp.
CCTCGCGTCTTGGCGGTGATTTTACGAAATTTAGGCTTAATTTGCCATTTATCTATGGCGTCGCGATGGAATTCTATTAGAGCTAAGCACTAGATAAATTCCACTGCGACTATTTGGGTCAAAAGCTATACGTAAGGCTTAGATTGAAGGTGCGCGGATCGCCGTAGATCATTCGATTAGAACCGATGCCCTCAAAATAGCGCTTATCGGTTATGTTATCGACGTTTAGCTGCACATCTAGGTTTTTACTCGCTTTGTAGCCTAGCATTACGTTTGCAATCGTGTAAGCTTTCTGCTCGATCCTGCCGTATGGCGAGTCGGAATAAATCTTTGAGCGATACATCGCGCCTGCGCCGATTCTAAATGTGCCGATCTCATATTTTGCAAAAAGATTTGCGCTGGTGCGGGAGGAGTCGCTGGCGTAGATATTGCCGTCAGCATCTTTGGCTTTGTAGTGCGCTAGCCCCATGCTTAGGCTTAGTGCATCGGTAATTTTACCGTTTACATCCGCTTCAAAGCCCCTGCTGGTTACTCCGCGACCCTGCCTGTAAGCGTAGGAATTTGTGCCCGTGATATATTCGTCGGTGCGGATGCCGAGCTTATCTTGGATGATCTTAAAAACGCCCAGGCTTGCTTGCAGATCGCCGTCAAAATACTCGCCTTTGATGCCCGCTTCGTAGTCCTTGCCTTGGATGGGATCAAGATATTTATTGTTTTTGTCCTTGTAGGTTTGAGGTTTAAAAATACTCGTATAACTTGCATAAAGGGTATGATGATCGTCTAAATCATAGGTGATCCCTGCATATGGAGTAATTTCGCGGGTAAAATTTCTATTATCTGCTCCACCTGTAATTTTATATTTATAGTAACTCATCCGCGTTCCTAATAAGAGCTTTAAATCCTCGGTGATTGAGAGTTTATTCGCGGCATAAATTGCTTTTTGAATAGTTCGATCGGCATTATTTTGATCTACATACGGTAAGCGTGGATCTTCAATATGAAGGTCGTTATAATTTATTCTAGTGCGCGCGGCATAAGCAAGGCCTGCCGGAGTGTTTCGACTATTCCAGTAGCTACTTACGTTATCAGATCCTTTTTTGTAAAGATTATACATCACACCAAATACAAATTCATGATCTTGTTCGAAAAATTCATAAGGGATATTCACATAGGCATCGATATTGTGGATATTCTCTTCGCGCTTGTTAGCATAAACGCTAAGATCGGCGACGTTTCCGATGCCGCCAGGGCCTACCCTGCCGCCATAATAGAGCAAATTTGAATCGGTATGAGCGCGACGAAACGAATAACTCAAGCTTAAACTCGCCTCGTTTGAGAAATATTGTTTAAAATCGGCATAAAAATCAAGCGTAGAGATGTCGTATCGCGTCCAAGGCTGAGAGAAAATTTTGTTTTTGCCGAAGTGCGTGCGCGTACCATCCGAGTTAAACGCGGGCATTCCGCCCCAGCGCGTGCCATGTCGGCGTAGAGTCTGATAAAATGAGCCAAAGCTCAGCCTTGAATCGTCTGTTACATCGATATCTAATACGCCATAAACGGCAGTATTGCGACGATTGTAATAGTCCATATAAGAGTGCGATCGTTCATGCATAAACGCTAGGCGTCCGCGCACCGAACCGCTTTGATTGAGCGGGCTTTGCACATCGGTTTTAAGCCCGTATTTGTCGTATGAGCCGCCGTTTAGACTTATATAACCTTTTGGGATGGTGGAATCTGCGTGCTTACGGATAAAATTTAAACTCGCGGCGGGATTTCCCGCGCCCGCCAATAATCCGTTCGCACCCTTTACTACCTCAACGCGCTCATATGGCAGTAAATTTAAATCGTTCGCCCCGAGGCTAAAACCTACGAAGCTAGGCATCGAATCAAGCAGATAATAATCTATGCTAAATCCGCGCGCCGTAGGATAGAGCCTCTCATCCATACGCCCGCTCGTAATGCCCGCGATATTTCGCATCAGCACCTGATAATCGGTTATCCCCATATCTTTTAGCTTGGCTTCGGTCACCACGGTAAGAGACTGGGGCGTTTCTCTCGCCGTAAGATCGAGCCTGGTGGTACTTTTAACGAGCTTTCTAGCCTCATAATCTCTGTCGTCGCGACGGAGCTTTTGGGTATCTTGCACCTCTATGGTGCCTAAGTCCTCCGGGGTGCTCGCAGTGGCGTTATTTTCCGCATAAAGCGAAGTTAGCATATTTAATGCGACTACGAGCGAAAGAGATACTTTCTTCATAACTTTCTCCTTTTAGAATTTCTATTTTTTAGGGTTATGTAAAATCCGCAAATGCTTAAAAATAGGGGCGCAAGCCCCGCTAAAAACCATATAAGCTTCGTTATTGCGCCGTATGAGCCCGCATGGGCGCGACGAAAGCCGTCTTGAAGTTTGTCCGAAAAATCCGCATCGTTTATAAAGTCCGCTTTTAAAATTTCGCCTGCATCCGATATCGTGATACGGCTCGCGTAAGGGCTTTGCAGCGGGTTTTGCCCCGCCTCGAAGCCGTATACGGTAAAAGCGCCGCCCGGACAGAGCGGAAAGGCGATATAGGTGGAGCGAAATTCTTTAAATTTAACCGCTATCCGCGCTAAAGCCTCATCTAGCGTCGCAAGATTTTGCGCCGTTTTCATGCTTACCGCTCCGTTTGATGCCGCGACGGTGGAATTTCGCTCGGTCTTAAAATTCTGCAAGACCGCGCCGCATGGATTTGCGAGCGGCTTGTAAGTTACCGCCCTTAGCTCCCACCATGCTCCGCTTATAGCTATAGCAAACATTACGGGAGTGCTCGCGACTCCGAT
>NZ_CALIJF010000102.1 GCF_938018035.1 uncultured Campylobacter sp.
GTGGTGTATTCGCCGATGCTTTGGGTATTTCCTTTTACTTCGAAACCCCGCATGCAGCCGATGATAGCGATAAATGCCCCAAAAAACGGCGCTTTAATCATACCTACTAAAAAATGCCTAAGCTCTACAGAAGCCTTAAATCTATCCAAATAATCGCTAAAGGCTATGTCTAAATACGCGTCACACACGATCATCTGAGCAAAAATACTTACCGAATCTGCAATAAAAATGACTAGCGGCATGATTAGTACCATCGCGATAATGCGCGGCATCGCAAGAAAATAAAACGGATCAAAGCCCATCGTCCTCATCGCATCTATCTCTTCGGTGATCTTCATCACACCGATCTGTGCCGTAAAGCTCGAAGCCGAGCGACCCGCGATAACGATAGCGGCGATTAGAGGCGCTACTTCACGGAGCGTCAAAGCACCCATTATATCGATGATATAGATGCTAGCGCCAAATTTAGAAAGCATATCCGAGCCGATGTAGGCAAGCACGATACCGATCAAAAACGCTGTCAATGAGACTATGAAAAGCGCGTCTATGCCGCTATCTTTGATGAAATTTACGGTTTCTTTGAAACGGAATTTCATCGGATGAATTATAAAAGCCGCGAGTTTAGAAAAAAACTCGCCTAAAAAGCTTGCAAGGCTTAGCAAGCCTAGAATTCCAAGATGGCAATAAAGTCCGATCTGCGCTAAAAAATTTAGCCTGCGAGATTCGGGTACGTAGCTAAAATCGATCGTTTTATCATCCATAAAGCTTAGAATTTTGGCAGCTTTGCTGCTATCCTCCACAAGGCTAACCCGCTTGCCGGCAAGGGCGTTTTTGATCATCAGTGCCATGAAATAGTCTAAATTTGAAATTTCGCTTAAGCTTAGCTCCAGCTCGTTTAGATTTTTTACCGCTTTTTTTAACGCAAGCAGCTGGGCGCGCGAGCTTTTGTAGTTCCACTGCCCGCGTAGCGATAAGGTGTTTTTCCCACCCGAGCTTTCGAGCGAAAAGGCTAAATTCCGCAAAAATTTCTCTCCAAAATCAAAAAATAGGGGAAATTATAATATAATCAACCTTGGCATTTTATAAAATTTAATGGAGATTTATGCTCAGAGGCTTTTTTACAAATAGCGCAGGCACGCTGGTTTCGCGAGTTTTAGGTTTCGTGCGCGACCTGCTTACCGCATCGGTTTTGGGCGCGGGGATTTATAGTGATCTATTTTTCGTAGCGTTTAAACTACCCAATCTTTTCCGCAGACTATTCGGCGAGGGAGCCTTTACGCAGGCGTTTTTGCCTAGCTTTACCGCCGCGCGCAAAAAAGGAATTTTTGCCGCAGCGGTGCTTATTAAATTTAGCATTTTTATCGCGCTTTTAACGGCGCTCGTGCTGCTCGCCGCGCCCGTTTTTACTAAAGTTTTGGCATACGGATTTAGCGCCGAGCAGATCGGTCTTGCGGTGCCATACGTGCGGATAAATTTTTTCTACCTTACGTTTATTTTCGTCGTTACGCTCTTTGCCTCGCTGCTTCAGTATCGCGACCACTTCGCTACGACGGCGTTTTCGACCGCACTTTTAAATTTAGCGATGATTGCGGCGCTTCTGCTAGCTCGCGGCAAGGACGGCGCTACGGCGGTGCTCTATCTTAGCTTCGGCGTCGTGGCGGGCGGACTTTTGCAGCTTGCGGTGCATGTTTATGCGCTGAAATTTACCGGCATGCTACGCGTTTTAACCGGCGGCTTTGCGCGGCTCGCACGAGGCGATAAACCGCAGACGCAGGGCTTTTATAAAAATTTTTTCGCAGGCGTTCTTGGTGCGTCGGCACTTCAGCTAAGCTCGTTTATAGATACCTTTTTTGCGAGCTTCCTTGCTAGCGGCAGTATCAGCTATCTTTATTACGCCAACCGCATATTTCAGCTGCCGCTCGCGCTTTTTGCGATCGCGCTTAGCACGGCGATCTTTCCGCGCATGAGCAAATTCGTAAAAGCTCGCGATGACGCGCAGGCTCTGGCGCTTGTGGAGCGCGGATTTTACTTCCTTTTGGCGCTGCTCGGGCTCTCTGCGATAGGCGGCGTGATGCTGCGAAACGAGATCACGCAGCTGCTGTTTGAGCGCGGAGAATTTACCCGTCAAAATTCCATCGAATGCGCCGCGGTTCTCGGCGCGTATATGGTAGGGCTCGTGCCGTTTGGGCTGTCTAGGATTTTTTCGCACTGGCTGTATGCGAATATGAAGCAGAAGCTAAGCGCGAAAATTTCGATCTGGTGCGTCTTTATAAACGTCGCTTTGTGTGCGCTGTTTTTTAAACCCTTCGGTGCGGTGGGGCTTGCGTTTGCAAGCACGATAACGGGGGCGTTTCTGCTCGGCTTCAACCTCTATTTTTTTGGATTTAATAACTTTTTGGCTATAATCCGCGCAAAAAAAATTATTGCGATCGCGGTGCTTTGTGCGGGCGAAGCGGCGATTTTATACATTTTAAAAGGCTTGTATTATGGTAATTTATGATAGTTTGAGCAAAAAGAAGCTCCCGTTTGAGCCTATTAGCGAGGGGTTGGCGCGCATTTACGCCTGCGGCCCGACCGTTTATGACGACGCACATTTAGGGCACGCAAAAAGCGCCGTGAGCTTCGATCTGCTGCGCCGCGTGCTGCAAGCGGAGAGCTATGAGGTAAAATTTGCGCGAAATTTCACCGACATCGACGATAAAATTTTAAAAAAGATGGAGCAGAGCGGCAAGAGCCTGGAGGAGATCACGGAGCTTTATACCCGCAGATATTTGCAGGATATGAGCGCGCTAAACGTCGCGGACGCGAGCATTTCGCCCAAGGCGACCGAAAATATCGCCGCGATCTGCGAGCTCATATCCTCGCTTCTTCAAAAAGGCTTTGCCTACGAGATCGCTGGTGACGGCATTTACTTCGACACGCGCAAGGACGGGGATTATCTAAGCCTTAGCGGCAAAAAAGAGGGCGCCGGCAAAAACATCGCCCGCGTCGCCTCAAACGATGCTAAGCACGACGAGAAGGACTTTGTGCTGTGGAAATTTGACGAGAATTGGTTCGATAGCCCGTTTGGCAAAGGGCGCCCGGGCTGGCACAGCGAGTGCGTCGCGATGATTTTGGCGCACCTTGATAGCGGCGATCCGAAATTTTGCATCGACATTCACGCAGGCGGCGCCGATCTGCTCTTCCCGCATCACGAAAACGAAGCCGCGCAATGCCGCTGCGCCCGCCATAGAGCGCTAAGCAAATACTGGCTTCACAACGGCTTCGTGCAAGTAAATAACGAAAAGATGAGCAAGAGCCTCGGCAACTCCTTTTTTGTAGGAGATGCCCTAAAAATCGCACCGGGCGAGGCGCTGAGATTTTATCTCTTAAGCTCGCATTACAGGGCAAATTTTAATTATTCGATAGCCGATCTGCTTGCGAGCAAAAAGAGGCTAGATAAAATTTACCGCCTTAAAAAGCGCGTCCGTGACGTTTTAGTTCCCGCTGCAGGGCAAAATTCTGCGTCCGAACTGCCCGCTACAGAGGTTAAATTTAGATCGGAGATGATGGAGTTTTTAAGCGATGATCTCAACACCTCAGGCGCGCTTGCGGTGCTTGATAGCTTCGTAGCAAGCGCGAACGAAGCGCTAGATCGCGC
>NZ_CALIJF010000103.1 GCF_938018035.1 uncultured Campylobacter sp.
AACGTACAACTAATGATTTAAATTTACAACTCGCAGTTGATAACAGAGACTCGCAATGTGCGGCGAAGAAGCCTGATTCTTGGCTTGCAACGGACGAGTCTATTTCGCAAAATTCGGCGAATACTCAGGGCTTGCGACATGCTGAGGATGGGGTAGACTTGCAGCATGCGACGTGCGAGCGGAGTCCGCAACAGACGATAAATTCGCAAGGCTCATGCTCTGTGCGGACACACATGACGGAGGCGCATGGCGCATATTTCGATAGCAAGGTCGATTTTGTGCGTTTGCCCGCGAGCTTTTCGGCGATTTTTAGGGCGGGTGCGATTTTTATCGCTCCAAGTGTGGCGCCGAACCTTAATAAAATCGGCATTTTCCTAGCCAATACCGGTGTACATCTGCTGCTTTTTGAATACTTTGATCGCCCGATCGTCGCTACTAGCGCCAATATAAGCGGCGAGCCCATTATTTTTAACGCCAAGGAGTTGCGCGCGAAGCTGGGCGGCGTCATCTCGTTTTACCTGGATAACGACCGCGAAATTTTAACGCCGAGTGACGATAGTATCGCCTTTTTACCGCAGTTTGAAGCGCAAACTTTAACGCCTGATTCAAAAACGGCTTGCAATTCGAGCAAAGTTGCTACGTCGCTTGCGACTTGCACCGAGATGAAAAACTCCGTGCAAAATTTAATCTTAGCGCAGAATTCTACGACGAATTCCGTGTCTATCCAAACTCTTACTACTCCGCAAAATTTTAATGGAAATTCCACGGGCGGGTTAAATTTCGAGAACCCGCAAAGACCTTCCGATACGGATACAAGTTGCGATATCGTAAATTTTACTTCCAAAACTAGCTGGGACGACACAAATTCGGCGCCTCAAAAAAACCAAGATGACGCAAATTCTGCCGCCGAAGCGAAACCTGTTTGTGAAACGAAATCCGCCTGCGCCGCAGGTATCGCAAATTTAGCAAACATTGCAAATCCCACAAGTTCTGTGAATTTCGCGAATGCCGCAAAACCGGCAAGTAGCGCAAATTTGGCGAGCTACACAAATTCCTCCGCCGAAGCGAACGCTCTAAATCGTGCGCTATTTTTGCGAACATCTCGCGGAATGAACCCAAAAATTTTCCCTAGCAAATTCCGCGCCAAAGGCACTTTTCTGGCGCTCGGAGCGGAGCTGAAAAATCAGTTTGTGATCTACAAAGACGGGCAAATTTTCATCTCGCCCTACATCGGCGATCTTAAAAACGTCGCCACGAATGAGCGATTTTTCGCGCTTTTGGATATGTTCGTGCGCGCCTACGAGC
>NZ_CALIJF010000104.1 GCF_938018035.1 uncultured Campylobacter sp.
CCCAAAATCGCCAATGCAAACTGCGGCTTATAATCCCTAAAATAGGGCTTAAAGCGCGATAGTAAAGTCTTAAAGCCGTTCAAATGCTATCCTTTTTTATAAAATTTTTAAAATTTAAAATCCAAAAATTCATGAAATTTCAAAATTCTTGAAATTTTAAAATTTAAAATCTCAAAAATTCTGAAATTTTAAAATTCCTTAAAATTTCAGAATTTCGGCTGCGAGGTGGCGCGAAATTTACGAGGCAGCGCGGGACTAATTTGCGCTTCGCAAGCTCGCTAAATCTGCTGCTTGCATGCGGCGATCGTGCGGACGACGCCGAGATTTAGCTTTTTTATTTGCTACTTTCGAAGCGTAAAGCGCTTTAAAATGGCTTTTGCGCATCGCAGAGCGGTTTTTACATTACCATTTTTAAAGCGCAAAGCGCCTTAAAAGCGAGCGAGTTTTTATTTATTACGATTTCTCGGCACTTTTTGTACGCCATTTTAAGTGGTAAATGCTTTGAGGCGTCATAAAGCGCTACAAAGTGCCATTATACATCGTGTGTATCGCGACTTCACAACGGCGCGCCGCATTGCGCTTTCATGCTACCGCGCCTTCAAAAAAATCACGCTAAATTTACGCACAAGCGCTGCATTGCTGTTTCTGCACTGTACCCATTCGCATCGCCACATGCTGCCGATAAAAATTGCGATTCACGCGGCGTTATTTCGCTGCACTGCAACAGCAACACCACCGATAAAAATCACGCTTTCATCATCGCGTCGACAGCGCCTACGAATGAAAATTGCGATCCGCCTTGTGTCTTCGCCGCCACATCGCCATATCATCGTATCGCCAAATAAAAATTGCGCCGAAATATGCACGACCGCCGTAGCGCTACCATTGCACCGCCGAATGAAATCGCGCTAAAATTTATGCGCGAATTGGCGTTCGGACTTACGTCTCGCATAGTAAAAATCATAAAATTTTACGATAAATTTTACGTTTTATTCCGCTGCGACCTCCCAAACGGTGCCGCTAGGCGTATCCATTACTTCGATCTTCATATCAGCAAGGCGCGCCCTGATGGCATCCGCGCGCGCAAAGTCCTTTTCCGCCTTCGCCTGCGCGCGCTGTTTTATCAGCTCCTCGATCTGCGCTCTTTGCTCCGCGTTCACGCCGAAGCGAAAGTATTCGGTCTCATCCTCATATAAAATTCCAAGGGTCTGCTTCGCAAACTCCAAATTTGCGGCGATCTGAACCTTTAGCGCCTTGTCTTTGGGTGCGCGATCTAGCGCTTCGTTCGCGCTTGCTACGAAGCTATCAAGCACCGCAAGCG
>NZ_CALIJF010000105.1 GCF_938018035.1 uncultured Campylobacter sp.
CTGCTGCGAAATCCCCGCCGAAAGAGGCGCCGCGCGATGAAGCAGACAGATCCGCTAAGGCGCAAAATCAAGCAGATCGGCATCGCGCTGTGCTTCGCAAGCTTCGGCGCGCTGTGTATGATGGGTAACCTACTCTTCCTCCCCGTAGCGCTGCTGCGGTTAAACCGCATAGAGGTCGTGCGAAATTTCGTGCGCGATTTTATAATGATCTCGTGGCGCATATTTTTGCTGCTCGCGCGACTTTACGGCAGCATCGGCGTGAACTGGCGCTGCAAGCTCCCGCCTAGCGGCACTCTCATCATCGCAAACCACCCTAGCCTGCTTGACGTGGTGATCTTTTTAGCTCACGTGCGGCGCGCAAACTGCGTAGTCAAGGAAAGCCTATGCAAAAACCCATTCCTCTCCGCCGCCATCGCAGCCGCGGGCTACATCCCAAACACCGGCTCGGAAGCGATGATAGATGCGTGCCACAGCGCCCTTGCGCGAGGAGAAAGCCTAATCATCTTCCCCGAGGGCACGCGCACCGCAGATCGCATCGCCATGCACAAAGCGGCGTTTTATATCGCGATAAATTTCGCAAAAAATATGAATTGCGTCGCGATAAAAATGGATCCTAAAAGCCTAAAAAAAGGACAAGTATGGTACGATACGCCCGAGGTTCGGATGAAATACGACCTCTACGAGCTGTGCGTGCTAGATCTTGAGGTCTTTGAGCCGGATCGCCCAAACCCGATCCGCGTGCGCAAACTCTACGAAAAAATATCAAATCTATATGAAAAGGAGAATCTGTGAACGAAGAAATTTTGGAGCTTAAGGAGCTGATTATTTCGGGGCTGAACCTCGAAGACGTAGCGCCCGGCGACATAAATGACGATGAGCCGCTTTTTGGCGACGGGCTCGGGCTCGATTCGGTCGATGCGCTGGAGCTCGGGCTTTTGGTGCAGAAAAAATACGGCATCGTGCTTAACTCAAAAACCCAAAATTTAAAGCAAATTTTCTCATCCGTTGCGTCTTTGGCGCAATACATCGCCGAAAATAGGAGTAAAAATGAGCAAAGATGAAATTTTTGAAATTTTAAAAAAGGCGCTCGTGGAACTTTTCGAGATCGACGAGAGCAAGGTCGTGCCTGAGGCTAAAATTTACGAGGATCTGCAAATCGACAGCATCGACGCGATCGATCTGGTCGATTACGTCAAGAAAAACACCGGCTATAAGCTGATGCCCGATGATTTTAAAAATATCCAAACTCTCGGCGACATCGTGGATGCCGTAGCCGCGAAGCTCGATCAGGGCGCGGGCGTGGAGACTACGGGCGGCGAGAGTTAAATTTCGCCGTGCGGCGCGGCAAGATCGCGTGCGTTGCGGTTTGGCAGTTTACTTTGCGGCGGCACGGGGCAGCGGGCGAGCGGATAACATAGGCGTCGTTTATTTTACGGCGCGCGGCGATTCGGAGCGTGCGGCAAATATTAATCAAAGGTGCGCGGCTTTTGCTGGCTAGCGCTTAGGCGGCACGGCACAAAATCCGCTTATTTGCCGCTTTTGAGCTAGCATGTAAAGCGCTTTGCAGATCAAAATTTTAAAATTTAAATCTGCAAGCTTTAGCAAAATTTTGAAATTTTAAAGGCGTTGTTTCTTTTGCGGTCGCTGTTTTCATAAAATTTCAAAATTTTAAAATTTCGGCTAAATTTAATTTAGTGAATTTGATTGCAAGCCCAGCGGTGCGAGTTAAATTAGGACGCAGCTAAATTTAAAAGCGGCGCTGCTGAAATTTAAATGCGGCGAGCAAGGCTAAATTTAAATTTTAAAAGCATAGCGCCTAAAATTTGAAAGCCGAAGCTAAATTTAAAATATCTCGGCGCGGTATAGATCGCAACGATCGCGCTGCTAGCAACAAAACCAAAAACCGCCACGGCAAAACCAAAATCGCAGCAGCAAAAGCCTAGCCAGCCGCGGTAAAACAAAAACCGCCGCGGCAGAAACTAAGCCCTTGCGGCTAAATTTAAGGATTACAGAGATTGCGACGAACGATATTTTTAAAAACAGCTACCGTAATTTTAAGCGTGTTTTACCCTTTCGGCCTCTATTTTTTGCACGGCGGCGCG
>NZ_CALIJF010000106.1 GCF_938018035.1 uncultured Campylobacter sp.
TTTTCATCCACGACGATCTTTTGCCCTTTAAACTTATCCGCTTCGAAGCTGATATCCTCAAGCACCTTTTCCATTATTGTATGTAGCCTTCTAGCGCCGATGTCTTCGACCTTTTTGTTCGTGCTTGCCGCAAATTTCGCGATCGCTTTAACCCCGTCCTCGCTAAACTCCAGCTCGACGCCCTCGGTCTTTAAAAGCGCTGAGTACTGCTTAAGAAGCGAATTTTTAGGCTTGGTTAAAATTTCGCACAGCGCCGCCTCGTCTAAGCTGTCAAGCTCGACGCGAAGCGGGAAGCGCCCCTGAAGCTCGGGTATGAGATCGCTAGGCTTGCTGATATGAAAGGCGCCCGCGGCGATAAAAAGGATGTGATCGGTGTCGATATTGCCGAATTTCGTGCTTACGCTGCTGCCCTCCACGATCGGAAGCAGATCGCGCTGCACCCCCTCTTTGCTCGGATCCTGCCTGCCGCTATTGCCGCTTGAAACTGCCACTTTATCGATCTCGTCGATAAAGATAATGCCCTCGTTTTGCGCACGCCTAACGGCTTCGGCTTTGATGCTCTCCATATCTAAGACCTTCTCGCTAGCCTCGCTTTTGAGGGCAACCTTGGCGTCTTTTACCTTCATCTCTTTTTTACTTTTGCGCGTCGAAATTCCGATTACTTTGATGAAGCTTTCCTGCATATTCGCCATCTCGGGCGGTAAATTCGGATTTGATTCAAGCGCGTTTTCGCTTACTTCGATCTCGATGCTAAGATCGTCCAGATCGCCGCGCTCGAGTTTGGCCGCCATCTTTTCATAGCTTTTTTCGTAATCGGCGACCTTCTCCTCGCTCGCTCCGCGCGGAAGCGGCGGAAGGACTTTTTCTAAAATTTTACGCTTGATGTAATCATCGATCTTGTCTTTGTTCTTTTCAAATTCCTCGCCGCGCACTAAATTTACCGACGCGGCGGCCAAATCGCGCACCATGCTCTCCACGTCGCGCCCCACGAAGCCTACTTCAGTATATTTGCTCGCCTCAACCTTGATAAAAGGAAGCCCGAACATCTTCGAAAGTCTGCGCGCAATCTCGGTCTTACCTACGCCGGTAGAGCCGATCATCAGGATGTTTTTGGGCATCACCTCGTTTTTCATCTCATCTTCAAGCGCCATTCTGCGGTAGCGATTTCGCAAAGCCACCGCTATCGTGCGTTTGGCGCTATTTTGTCCGATTATATATTCGTCTAGTTTCTCTACGATCTGCTTTGGCGTCATCATCTCTTTTCGTCCCAAATTGCGTATGTTTTGATGTTTTCGTTCGTGTAAATGCAAATCTCGCCCGCGATTTTAAGGCTTTGCTTTACAAGCTCCTCTTCGTCTAAGCTTGCAAATTTATCCAAAGCTCGCGCCGCGCTAAGAGCGTAATTTCCGCCGCTTCCGATCGCTGCGATCTTGCCGTCGTCCGGTTCTACCACATCGCCCGTGCCGCTAAGCAGAAAGATATTTTTGCGGTCCAGCACCAGCATCATCGCTTCGAGCTTTCGCAGATACTTATCCTTGCGCCACTGCTTGCTAAATTCTATCACGGCCCTTAAAAGATCGCCCTTTGCGCCATCTAAGCACTTTTCAAACATATCAAAAAGATTAAACGCATCGGCGGTGCTGCCCGCAAAGCCCGCTAAAACATTACCCTCTTTGCCGATCTTTCGAATTTTAGTCGCATTGCCCTTTAAGACGGTGTTTCCGAACGTAACCTGTCCGTCGCCGCCGATGACAGAGCCCTTCGCGCCTTTGTAGGCTAAAATGGTAGTCGCTTCAAACACTAGCCACCTCTATCTCAAATTTAGCGCTTATGCCGTGCTTTAGCTTGGCATTTACGTCGTAAATCCCGGTCGTTTTAATAGCCTCGGTCTCTAAAATTTTCTTATCGATTTCGATCTCTTTTTGCTCTTTTAGCGCGGTTGCGATCTCATCTTTGGTCACTGAGCCGAAAAGCGCGCCGCTCTCGCCCGTCTGTTTTACGATCTTTACGCGGATCTTGGCTAGCTCCTCGGCCAGTTTTTGCAAGCTTGCTACCTCGTATTTTTCAAGCTCGGCTTGCTTTTTCTTATCCGCTTCAAATTTACGCAAAACCTCCGTCGTAGCGGCTTTGGCGTAACCTTTGCCGATTAGGAAGTTGTTGCCGTAGCCGTCCTTGACCTCCTTTACCTCGCCCGCCTTTCCGAGCCCCTTAACGTCTTTGATCAATAATACTTTCATCCATTATCCTTTTAAATTTAGCTTTAAATTTATAAAATTTTATAGCGGCGCGGGCGGATCTGAAATTTAGTGAAATTTCATGAAACCTGCCCGCAGCCGCTCGCGCTTTTTCGATAAATTTTAAAATTTCGTTTTGTGAAATTTGCCCGTCCGCCGTGCGGCAAAATTTCAGCTAAAGCTTGCGTCCGTTCTTTCCCGCGATGATAAATCTTAGCGCGCTTAGCTTGATAAATCCGTCGCCGTCTTTTTGATTGAAAACTTTATCCTCTTCAAACGTCACGAAATCGGTATTAAACAAACTATCGCTCTTGCTTTTCCTGCCCAGCACGGTCACGTTGCCCTTATAAAGCTCTAGCTTAACCTTGCCGTTTACGTGCTCTTGGGATTTATTTATCAGCTCTTGAAGCAGCAAGCGCTCCGGGCTGAACCAAAAGCCGTTGTAAATAAGCTCGGCGTAGCGCGGCATCAGATCGTCTTTTAGATGCGCCGCTCCGCGATCTAGCGTGATGCTCTCGATCGCGCGGTGAGCCTTTAGCATGATCGTGCCGCCCGGAGTTTCGTAGCAGCCGCGACTCTTCATGCCGACGTAGCGATTTTCTACTAGATCGAGCCTGCCGATGCCGTTTTTAGCGCCAAGCTCATTAAGCGCAGCTAGCATCTCGTGCGGCTTAAGCGCCTTGCCGTTTAGCTTTACGGGATCGCCGTGCTTGTATTCGATCTCGATGATCTCGCTCTTATCGGGCGCATTTTTAGGGCTGACGCTCCATCGCCACATATCCTCCTCAGGCGCATGAGCGGGATCCTCCAGCACCAAGCCCTCGTAGGAGATATGAAGGATGTTAGCATCCATTGAATACGGCGATTTGCCTGGCTTTGAAGCGATATCGATGCCGTTTTTCTTAGCGTAAGCAAGCAGTTTCTCGCGAGAGTTCAGATCCCACAGCCTCCACGGCGCAATCACTTTAATATCGGGATTTAGCGCGTATGCGCCAAGCTCGAAGCGGACTTGGTCGTTGCCTTTACCGGTCGCGCCGTGGCTTACGGCGTCCGCGCCGGTTTTTTTCGCAATTTCGACTAGTTTTTTAGCAATTAACGGGCGCGCGATCGATGTGCCCAAAAGATACTCGCCCTCATAAACTGCGTTTGCGCGAAACATCGGAAATACGTAATCGCGCACAAATTCTTCGCGCAGATCCTCTACGAAGATATTTTCCTTTTTGATGCCCAGTTTCACAGCTTTGTTTTTGATAGGCTCCAAATCCTCGTTCTGACCGATATCTGCGGTGAAAGTCACCACATCGCAGCCGTAAGTATCGCCGAGCCACTTTAAAATAATGCTCGTATCAAGTCCGCCGGAATACGCTAAAACGACCTTTTTTACATCTTTTGCCATCTCAAATCCTTTACGTAAAATTTGGCGAAATTCTACCAATAAATAGTTTAATAGTTGCTTTTAAGGCAAATATCGCTAAACTCACGCCTATGAGAATCGATAAATTTTTAAACGCAGTAAATATCACCAAGCGGCGCGCCATCAGCGAAGATATGTGCAAAAGCGGCGTCGTAGCCGTAAACGGCGCGGTAGTAAAGCCCGCCAAAGAGCTTAAAATCGGCGACATAATCACGATAAGCTTTCTGGATAGAAAACAAAGCTTTAAAGTCCTAGCCTTTCCTAGCGCGAAAAATACGCCCAAAAGCGAGCAGGCAAAGTATGCCCAAGAGCTTTGAACTCGTCTGCGGCGAGGATGAAATTTCGCGCCTCGTGCAAGCTCTGCCAAAAAGCGGCATAATCTTGCTCATCGGCGATCTTGCCAGCGGCAAAACGACGCTTGCGCGCGCGATCGTGCGGGCGCACGGATCGGATGAAAACGTAAGCTCGCCGACATTTTCGATCATGCAAAACTACGGACAAATTTATCATTACGACATCTATAACGGCGGTTGCGAGGGGATTTTAAAAAACGGACTATTTGAAAATTTATTTGAAGAGGGGCTTCATCTGATCGAATGGGCGGATGAAAATTTGATAAATTTACTTAAAAAATATGAGCTTGATTTTTGCGTAGTGAGGATCACGCCGCACGCGCAAGGGCGAAAATACGAGGTAAGCTATGCATAAACTGGAAGTCAGGGGTCTTAAAAAAACCATAAAAGGCACGCCGATCATTAAGGGCATCTCGCTGGAGCTTTACAACGGCGAGATCGTAGGGCTGCTGGGGCCCAACGGAGCGGGCAAAACCACGACGTTTTATATGATCTGCGGGCTGATAGGCGCTAGCGGCGGCGATATATTGCTTGATGAGCGCAGCATCGCAAAGGTTCCGCTTCACAAGCGCGCCAAGCTCGGCATAGGCTACCTACCGCAAGAAAGCAGCATCTTTAAGGAGCTCAGCGTTGAGGAAAATTTAATGCTCGCTGCAGAGATTACCTATAAAAATAAAGCGGAGGCCTCACGAAAAGTCGATGAGATGCTAAATCTACTCAACATCGAGCCGATCAGATTGCGCAAAGGTGTGAGCCTAAGCGGCGGCGAGCGCAGGCGCTGCGAGATCGCGCGGAGCCTGATGATAACGCCGAAATTTCTACTTTTAGATGAGCCGTTTGCAGGCGTCGATCCGATCGCCGTTAACGATATCCAAAGCATCGTGCGCGATTTAAGCGATCTTGGCATCGGCGTGCTCATCACCGATCACAACGTCCGCGAAACGCTTGCGATCTGCGACCGCGCCTACGTCATCAAAGACGGCGAGCTGTTCGCAGGCGGCACCGCAAAAGAGATAGCTAACGATCCGAATGTCCGTAAATTCTACCTCGGCGAGGATTTTAGCATCTAAGCCAGCCAGAGCGCTTTGGATTTTCACTTCCCGCTTAGGCGCGCGCATTAATTTCTGCAATTTAAATTTTACGATTTAAAATTCAAGTGTACGGCTGCGATTAGTCGTGCACTTGAATTTCGCGTATTAAATTTTTGAAAAGTAGCTAGGTTCGTCTTAAAATTTTTAAATTTCAAAAGGCGTTTTGTACACTGTAAATTTTTAAATAATTTTTTGCTACAGACTCACTTTTGCGACCGAAATTTTAAACCCGCGGTACATAAAATTTAAATCGCATTTTAATCACACTTTGTTTAAATTAAATCAAATTTTAAAGCGGAGGCGTCTTTAAACGTAACGCTTTCATCTGCGCATCAAAATCACGCAGCAGTTTGCAAAAAATATCTGCTCATATAATTAAAATTTTAAAGCAACAAGCCGCAAATAAATTGCGTATGCGAAGACGCCTGCAGTCGCGCAATGCCGTCTAATTTCACGGCGTAATTCCGCGAGCGGCGGCGTAAACCAAAGCGCACACAAACCTACTCACTTCGGCTTCGACGCATCAAATTAAAAGCGACGCGCGAAGCAAGGCCTTCCGACCCGCTAGAATTTTGCCGATTAAGCCGCCTTGTTTAATTAAAATTACACTTTTATTTGCTCTGCGGGTCTAAATTTCGCTCATCTTAAAGCTCGCCGCGGAGTTTAAAATTTTAACCAGACGTCCAGCGCTTTCGGTTTAAATTTTAAAATTCTTAGAATTTTGGCGAGATCAAGGAGAGATTATGAAAAAAGTTCTACTTTCGTGCGCCTTGGCGGGCGCGCTTTTTGGCCTAGAGATCGACGGATTTAGCGCACCTAGTGGTTCACTTATTACCGATGACGCTTTTTATATCGCAAATCGCGGCAGTAGTGAAGATCCACAAGAGCGCGACGGCTTCATCAGCCGCATAGTAAAAAACTCGGGTGTCGTTGAGACAAATTTTATAGACGATCTGGTAAATCCGGGCGGAATGGCGCAGATCGCGGACGTGCTTTATGTCTGCGATATCGATACTATCAGGGGCTTTAGCAAAGGCCAGGAGGTTTTCAATCTAAAAATCGAGGGAGCGCAGGCCTTAAACGACGTCGTAGCGCTCGGCAGCGAAGTTTTGCTCGCAAGCGATCCCGCGCGTGGGACGATCTGGCGCATCGACCTGCTCTCGCGCACCGCGGATGAGTTTGCGCGCATCGATTCATCGCTAGGCAGCCCAAACGGACTTTTGGCTAAAGGCGATAAGCTTCTGATCACCACCTTCGATCTTAGCGGAAAGGTCCCGGGGCGCGTGCTAAGCATGGATCTAAAATCTCGCGAAATTTCGATCTTTGCCGATATGAAGGGGGTTTTCTACGGCATAGCGCGCGGAAAAAACGGCGAAATTTTAATTAGCGACTGGGGCGAGGACCTTTTAAGCGGTAAAATTTGGCGTATCGATGCAAACGGACAGATACGCCAAATAAACCTCGGCGCGATGCAAAGACCTGCGGACATCTCAAGCGACGGCAAGGTTTTATTGATCCCAAAATCGCTGGAAAATAAAGTCGAGCTGATAAATTTGCCCTAAATCAGCCGCTTTCTTTTTTGCTCCGCCGCTTAAGCGGCGGTATCCGCTAGAGAACCGAAGCTAGTTTTTACAGTGCTGAAACTAATCGCCCTTTTTCGCGCGCACTCAAGAGCCGAATACGCTCAAAAGCCGCGTGTGCCGTCTTGCGACACGCAAATGCCGAGCCTGCCGTAAAATTTGCAAATCTATCTGCCCTCATTTTAAATTCCATCGCCTTAAATTTCCTCGCCGCAGATATTTTCGCAGGCCGAGCGACGCTAAATTTCAGCGCAATATTTGACGCTGAAGCGTGCTTTTAACATACCTCGTCGTATCTGCGCGCTACCGAATTCTATGCGGCGGCACGATCTCGACTCCTGTGCGCTGTCGCTGTAAGGGCGTACGAAGCCTACCATTTCGCGCAGCGCTTATATCTAGGCCGCTACAGGCGGGGGCGTCCGCGCGTGGAACCTATCTCTGTATGCGCCCCTCCCACACGGCTGGAGCGTCAAGCTCTGTGTATGAGTTTAAAATTTCATACGGCTCGTAGCTAAATTTATACGCTAGGCTCGGACACTGCTTCACCGCGTAGCCCAGATAGATCCAGCGTAGCCCCAGTTCTTGGGCGAACTCGATCTGTTTTAAAAGCGAAAATTTACCCAGACTTAGATGCGGCAGATACGGATCGTAGTAGCAATACACCGAGCTGATGCCGTCATCCACGATATCGATGAGATCGACGCAGATAAGCCGCCCGTCCTCGTCGTAGTAAGAAATTTCTTTGCCGAAGTCGCCGTGGCCTTGGACGTAAATTTC
>NZ_CALIJF010000107.1 GCF_938018035.1 uncultured Campylobacter sp.
CGCACGCTAAAGATCGAGGGCAACGACAAGCCGTTCGTGCTGTTTTTCTACACTAGCAGCTGCGGCGCGTGCAAAGCCCAAGTACCCGCACTAAACGAGCTGCAAGCTAGCGGCGACGCGCTAATTATCGGCGTTTTAGGCGACGGTAAAGGTCTGGAAGCCGACGCCGCGGTCGCCCGCGAAAAGGGGATAAAATTCCCAAGCGTCAGCGGCGCAAACTCCGTAAAATACTTTGAAACCATCGTAGGCGGCATTTTCGGCACCCCCACGTCGGTGATCTACGATAAAAACGGCAAAGCGGTCAAAAAGCTCATCGGCCTCTACCCTAAATCCGCCTTCGAAACGCAGCTCAAGCTTATGAATTAACGAGCGGAATTTAATGCAGCCGGATTTACGGCGGCGGATCGCAAATGCCCACTAAAATAACACTTCGAGTTTAAAATTCCTTTCAACTTGCAGATGCCTTTGCGTTTAAATTTCAAAATTTAGGCGCGCAGCGGATTTAAGTATTCGCCGAGTTTTGCTAAAATTAGCTTTGTCACTAGGCTGCTTAAAGGGCTAAAAAGCGGCAATATTAAAATATAAAGGATACTTCAGTGAATAAAAAATCCCTTGCTTTAGGCGCTGCGATACTTTGCGGCGGACTAAGCCTAAACGCCGAGGTCGCGACGACGCAGAGCGTGCAAATAGATCTGAAATTTAACGCCGCAAATTTTACGCAAGAAAGCGTGATCGTAGGCGGCAAAAAGATAAAATTTCGCGCTTACAAAAACATAATCTACGTCGCAAAACCCGTAAGCGCGCGCTATCAGAGCATGAATATCTTCATCCCGCAGCAGTATTTTGAGGGGCGCAAGAGCGGCAAATTTGACGCCGCGAGCGCGCCGATATTTTTACCAAACGGCGTGGGCGGCTACATGCCCGGCGAAGCGGGCGAGGTCAAAATAGACGAAAGCGGCAAACCAAACGCGATCGCTACGGCGCTTTCGCGCGGTTACGTCGTAGCCGCTCCCGCAGCGCGCGGACGCACGTTAAAAGGCGCAAACGGCGATTATATCGGCAAGGCGCCCGCAGCGATCGTCGATCTAAAGGCAGCCGTGCGGTATCTGAAATTTAACGACGCGGCGATGCCCGGGGATGCAAACAAGATCGTCTCAAACGGCACGAGCGCGGGCGGAGCGCTCTCGGCACTTTTGGGCACGAGCGGAGACGAGGCCGCGTACGAGCCGTATCTGCAAGAGCTGGGCGCTGCGAAGGCGAGCGATAAAATTTACGCGGCGTCCGCATACTGCCCGATCACAAATCTAAAGCACGCGGACGCGGCGTATGAGTGGATGTTCGGCGCGCAGAGCGAATATGAAAAGATGGATTTTAGCGGCTTTGATGCGGCGGGATTTAACGAACGCGGCGAAAATTCTAGCGGCGCCGAAAAAAAATCCAAAAAAGGCGCGGATCAAAGCGCCGCAAAGCCCGCGCGCAAGATGCTAAGCGGCAAATTAAGCGCAGCGCAGATTAAAATTTCAGACGAGCTAAAGGCGCAATTCCCAGCCTATCTGAACTCGCTAAACTTAAAGGACGGAGGCGGCCGCGCGCTAAGCTTGGATAAAAACGGCGACGGCAGCTTCAAGGACTACATAAACGGACTCATATCGGCATCGTTTGCTAATTTTGCGGCGAAAAATCCGCGCGCGAAGGCGCCCCTATACCTAGCCGCCAAGATCAAGGACGACGCGTCGCAATCGCATATGCTTTTTTGGGGCTATGCAACTGCCGAGCCGCGCGCCAAGACCCCGCCCGCATTCGACGGCTTTGCGCTTGAAAATCCCGAAAACGAGCTGTTCGGCGGCGCCAAATTTAATGCGGCGCATTTTACTGATTTTAGCGCGATGAATGACCCCGCCAAAGGGGTGCTAATCGCAGATGTGCGGATCGTAGAGATGATGGATGCGATGAGCTTCGTGCGCAACGAAAACGGCGCGAAGCATTACCGCATCCGACACGGCGCGAGCGATCGCGATACGGCGCTTGCAATCCCCGCGATTTTGGCGCTTAGCTTGCAAAATGCGGGCAAGAACGTCGATTTTGCAGTGCCTTGGGGGCAAGGACACGGCGGCGATTACGATCTGGATGAGCTTTTTAGCTGGATCGACGAAATAGTCGCGCGCTAGATTTAACGGGCGAAATTTTACTTTGGATTTAGAATTTTGCCCGCAGCTCTGCCCTAAATTTTATCGCCCAAACACTCTCTAGCGGATACGCCGCGTGGCGTAAAATTTCGCTGCAAAATTCTATCGCGTCAAAATTTTGGCGTCGCCGCAAGGCTCGCAACGGCTTGAAATTTTGCGGCTAGCATTTAAAAAATTCCACAGAATTTTATCGCGGCAAAACGGCGCGAATTAAATTTTATCGGCCGCGATGATTTATGGCGCGAGGCTTTTAGCGCGATCTGCGCTAAAATTTCGGCGCAATCAAATTCTGCGGGCTAAATTTTAAATTTAAAGACTGAATATGCGATAAAATTTCGCGGCGTTTATACTATCCGATCGCAGCTCTTTGAGCACGCAGGTATCGCATAATGGGCGCACATTCGGCGTGCGGATGATTAAAGCGCAAAAACTCCAAGCGAGCGCGGCAAGCAGGCTAAATTTAAAGGCGTGCATTCGCGATCTCCCGCAGGTCTAAACCCGCTTTTGCCATCCATTAGGCCTGCTTCAATAATCCATCGGTACTAAAAAGCGCCGTTTAGGGTCTGTATCTTTGCTCCGTGTGTATAAATTTCATAATTTAGCGACGCTTTTGAGCGCAGCTTGGCTTATTTAAAAATCAGCACCCCGCGCAGCAGGATCGCTTCCCAAACCTGGTGCGCCGGTATCTTTGCGGCAGCGGCGCAACTCGGCGCTAAATTTAACGCTAGCTAGCATTGCGCTGCCTTTAGCTCGCGTGCGGCAAGCGCTCTATCTATGGCAACGCAACTTCGGCATTAAATTTAAACGCGCTGTCTTTGCGCCGCCTCTCTAGCTTGCGTACGGCGGGCACCGCCTGCGATGACGCCAAAATGCAAGCCGCTTTTTGCCGCGGTGCGCCGCAAAAGAGCTTTTAAAATTTAACGCCCTAGCCTTTTGCGATCTCGTAAAAACCGTCTTTAAAAACGACTTTGCCCGCACCCACGAGGCGCTTTAAAAGCTGCGCGCTCGCTTCATCAAACATCGCCTCCACGTCGCTAGTGCGCTGCGGACGGCGCGAGAGAGTGCGCAAAATTTCATCCTCGCTAAAGCTCAGCCGCTCGCTTGCGTATTTGGGCGCGGCGATTATATTTACGTTTTGATTTTCGATGAAAGTGGCTAGATAGCGCAGCTGCGCCTCGCTCACCCCCTCTACGCGGTATGCGGGCGGGCGATCTATAGTGCCAATATCTACGCGGTGCGGATTGATGCGAGCTAAAGCCGCATTCAGCGCCGCAAAGTCCTCTTGCGTATCGTTTAGCCCGCGCACGACTAGGATTTCGATATCAAGCTCGCCGCGAAACTTGCGCGCAAAATCCGAGATCGCGCTTACGATATCCTCGGCGCTAATGCCTGCATGCGGACCGTCCACCTTGCGAAAGCTCCTCGCAAGCGCGCTATCTAGCGAAAATTTACAGATATCAAGCTTCGCTAGGGCCGCGCTGTTTTCGCGCGCGAGCGAGCCGTTTGACAAAACGAGCAGCTTCTGCGGCAGATTCAGCGCCTTTAGCGCGTCTACGAGCTCTGCAAAGCGTGGATGCAGCGTAGGCTCGCCGTTTGCTGTGATCGTAATGACATCAATGCCCGCGTGGCTTTGCAGCGCGGTTTTCAGCTCGGCGATGACCGGGCCGATCTCACAGGGCTCGCTCATCGCACTTACCGGCTTGCCCGCGCCCAGCTCGCAGTAGACGCAGTTGAAGTTGCACTGCTTGCGCTGCGGGCTCAGATCGATACCGAGGCTGCGCCCGAACCTGCGCGAGGTTACGGGTCCGAAAATATATCTCATTTTTGCTCCATGATTGATTTACGTGCAGCGGCGTTTTTGGCACAAGATTTCGCTTTAAAACTTTACTTTACGGAATTTTAATTTGCAAAATTTTAATTTGAAATTCTGCATCGTGAAATTTTACTGAAATTTGCTTTTAAAAAATTTAGCTAGGAAATCCCGCTTTTAAATTTTACGTAGCAAATTTATACCGATCTCAAGTCTCGCACCAATAACGCTTTGCATCGAGCTTTTAAAATTCTACGTAGCAAATTTATACCTTGAAATTTAAGCTCCGCGTGCCGAAATTTAGCGCCGCTTTTATGTGAAATTCCACTTCCGCGCGCCGCCCCGCTACGGCGAAATTTTAAGCTTAAAGCTTTGAATTTATCCTTAAATTTAGGGGGCGCGATCCATGAATTTTAAAGCGCAGGCCAAATTTAAACTCGCAAGTTTGCGGTATTTTTCAGCGCTGCAGATACGGTGCGTAGATTTTTTAATCCCATGCTCGGCGCAAAAGCGACATAAATTTCAAATGCAGCTAAATTTTAAAATTTCGTGGTATCGTTGCATCAAAACGGCGCAGAATTTTAAAATTTAGAGCTTTGCGTTTCGTGAGCTGTTTTAGCGGCGTGAAAACGGTGCAAAATTTAAAATTTATGAACAGCGAAAAGATCGCGCGAAAGCAAAGCAAGCGACCCAGGCGAGTGAAATTTTAAATTACGGCTCTATAAAATTTGCAACGACGCGCCGCAAGCAGGCTCTCGCAAAATCCGGTTTCAGCGCGCGCTTAGCTCGTGCACCAGATCCACTAGATATTTGGCGTTTTGCACGCTTACGTCGGGCAAAATTCCATGTCCTAGATTAAAGATATGCGCGACACCCTTCATCGCTGCTAAAATTTCGCGCACGCCCGATTCTATCGCGCCGCGGTCGTATAGCCGCATCGGCTCCAGGTTGCCCTGAAGCGTAAATTTGCCCCCGAGCTGCTCGCGCGCAAGCTCAATCGGAGTGCTCCAATCCACGCCCCATACGTCAAAGCTCGCCTCGCCTCGTCGCGCCGCGATACGGCTCAGCCGCGACATCTGTGCGCCCGTGCCCTTGGCAAAGACGATGAGCGGGATATGCGGGAATTTCGCCTTTAAAAATTCCGTGATTTCCAAGATGTATCGCCAGCCGAACTCCTCGTATGCGCTCGGCTCCAGCGCGCCCGCCCAGCTGTCGAAGATCTGCACCGCATCGACGCCCGAGCCGATCTGGCGCGCCAGATAAAGCTTCGTCGCCTCCGTAACGAGGCGCAAAATTTCATGCAGAAGCTGCGGATTTTCGTAGAGCATCCTTTTGCAAACGGCGTAATTTTTGCTGCCGCCGCCCTCTATCATATAGGTAGCGATCGTCCACGGCGCGCCGCAAAAGCCGATGAGCGCTTTGTCCGCGGCAAGGCGCGAGCGAGTAAGCGAGATCGTATCATAAACATATCCGAGCTCCGCCGCGGCCTTTTGCGGATCAAGACGCGCCAAATCACCCCGGGAGCGGATCGGATCACTAAAGCGCGGTCCTTCGCCCGCTTCGAAGCGCAGATCCATCCCCATCTGCATCGGCACGACCAAAATATCGCTAAATAAGATCGCCGCATCGACGCCCAAAATCTCCACGGGTTGGATCGTTACCTCACTAGCGGCGCGGTAGTCGCGGCACAGGCTCAAAAAATCGCCCGCCTTCTCGCGTACCGCCATGTATTGCGGCAGGTAGCGCCCCGCCTGGCGCATCATCCAAATGGGCGTGTATGGGGTCTCTTTGCCGAAGCATGCGTCGATGAAAACCATTTTTATCCTTTAAATTTACTCAAAATATACAAAGCCAAACAAACCCCAAAGATAGCCCCTGCGAACAAAAGCATATCCAAAGGGGTAGTAAAATCGGTGTGCAAAATTCGCTTGAAAAAATCCACTACGAGCACCATTATGATGACGCTACCGAGTTTGTGCTTCAGCTCATCCAGCGAGGCGATCTTTAAAACTTGCAAATTTAGATCCAGAAACTCGTCGATAAACAGCTCATAAATTCCAAATACGAAGATTAGCAGCACTATAGCGACCAGATACAGATCGATCGCCGTTATTATTTCGCTTAAAATATCAATGTAAAGCGCTCGCCCACTCTGCGGCGTTAGAAAAAATTCCACGATTTTATAAAGCGCTGAGCCGATTTCGTAGCTTGCCATCACAAATATCGTCGCACTAGCCGCAACACAAAAAATAACAGGCAGAAGCGTTAGAGATTTGCTGCAAAGCAAAAATTTTTCAAATATAGCTTTCATTTCTTCCTTAAATTTTAATTCGGGATTAGTCGCTCCGCAAGCGGACGTATAAATTTAAAAGCCGCTCTATGCCGAAGTGTTCGTTTAAATTTACGCTCGTTTGCAATCGCGTAAATTTACCCCATTTAGTCGCGCCCGTTTGAGTCTTTAAAATTTTGCGCCAGGTTAAAGGCGCAAAATTTCAGCTCGCGGCGTTAAATTTTAACTAAGCTGATTTGCAAATTTATTCGCCGGTCTTCGGCGCCGAAATCATGCGCGCAACCCTATCTGCGCACAAGGGCTCGGAACTTTGCTAAATTTATCCTACCTGTCCTGCTGCAGCTCTATCCAGCGAAGCGCGATGCGCACGGCGTTCGTAGCCGCTCCGACGCGGATCTGATCGGCGCTGCACCAAAGATGCAGAATTTTATCGTCGAAATTGTCCCTGCGGAGCCTGCCGACGTAGGTTTCGTTCGTGTCGCTCGAAAGCAGCGGCATCGGGTACTCATTTTTGCTCGGATCGTCTGCGAGCACGATGCTAGGCGCGTTTCTTAAAATTTCGCGCACGCGGCTAATCTCGAAATCTTTTTTAAATTTTATCGTGATCGCCTCGCTGTGGCTGCGAAGCACCGGCACGCGCACGCAGGTAGCCGAAACGGCGAAGTTTTTATGCAAAATTTTCTGCGTTTCGTTCACCATCTTCATCTCTTCTTTGGTGTAGTCGTTATCCAAAAACACGTCGATGTGCGGAATGACGTTAAATGCTAGCTGGTGCGCGAAAACTTTAGGTTTGCACTCGTCAAGCTTAAATTCAAAAAATTTTTGCAGCTGAAACACGAGCTCCTCCATGCCCTCTTTGCCTGCGCCGCTGGCGGCTTGGTAGGTGCTTACGTCCACGCGCTCTATTTCAAACGCGTCATCAAGCGGCTTTAAAATTTGAACCATCTGAATGGTCGAGCAGTTCGGATTAGCGATGATGCCCGTCTCTTTCCATAGCTCGATATCCTGCGGGTTGCACTCGGGCACTACGAGCGGAACGTCCTCTTGCATACGAAAGTGGCTCGTGTTGTCGATCACTACCGCGCCGCTTGCCGCCGCAAATGGCACGTAGTGCGCCGAAATGGAGCCGCCAGCGCTAAAAAACGCGATGTCGATCTCGTTTTCGTCGAAGGTGCTGTCCGTTAGCTCCCTCACGACGTATTCTTTGCCGCGGAATTCCACCTTCTCGCCCGCGCTCTTTGCGCTTGCAAGCGGCAGTATGTCCTTTACGGGGAAGTTCATCTCGTCTAAGACGCGCAAAATCTCCTCGCCTACGGCGCCGGTAGCGCCTACGATGGCGATATTGTAACTACTCATCCTCTCCTCCTTTTAAAATTTCATCGCTAGGGCCCTCGCTCTGCGAATCTTTGCTATCTAAATTTGAATTTAATAAATTTTCATCCTGCGCAAGCTCGTCCGCTTCGCCCTCGTCGCCCTCCTCGGCTTTCGGGCAGGTCGCGATACTCACTACGTCGTCGCCCTCGACATTTACGACGATGACGCCGCTGGTGTTGCGGCCCGCTTTGCGGATGCTTTGCATATCTACGCGGATCATCTTGCCGCTGGTGGTTAGCGCCATGAGATCCATCTCCTCATCGACCATCACGACGCCGATGAGCTCGCCAGTGCGGTTGGTGAGCTTCATGCAGATGACACCCTTGCCGCCGCGGTTTGTGAGGCGATACTCGCTCGCGGTCGTGCGCTTGCCGATACCCTTTTGGCTCACGCTTAAAATTTCTTGCATATCGCTTAAAATAAACGCGGCGCCGATGACCTCGTCGCCTTTTTCTTTAAATTTAATCCCCTTTACGCCGCGAGCGATGCGCCCCATCTGGCGAATTTTATTTAGATTAAATTTAAGGCACATTCCCTTTTTCGTAGCGATGAAGAGCATATTTTCGTTGGCGCTTTGCGGCTCGCCCTCTTGTGCGCCCTCGTCTTGCGAAATTTCATCTGAAATTTCATTCTCGCTTCCCTCCAAAATATCCTGCTCGGTCTGCTCTAGAATTTCCTCGGCCTCGCCGTCGTCCAGATCGTCGCCGCTTAGAGCGCCTCCTTTGTAATTTTGCATCTCCTCGGCGCTGTTTGGAGCGATGAGCGCAGTCACCAGCGTATCGTCCTCATCTAGGCTGATAGCGCGGATGCCGAGTGAGCGGATATTTTTAAACTCGCTTAAATTCGTGCGTTTTACGATGCCGTTGCGAGTAAAAAATACGAGCGACTTGCTCGGATCAAAATCGGTCGTAGGGATGATCGCCATGATCTTTTCGTCCGCGCCGAGCTGGATTAAATTTACTACCGCCTTGCCCTTTGCAGTGCGCGAGCCCTCCGGGATTTTATAAACCTTAAGCCAGTAAAGCTGCCCGCGGTCGGTGATAAACATAAGCG
>NZ_CALIJF010000108.1 GCF_938018035.1 uncultured Campylobacter sp.
CAAAAATTCCAAAAATTCCAAAAATTCCAAAAATTCCAAAAATTCCAAAAATTCCGTTTCTTGAAATTTTGCAAGTAAAATTTCAAAACCGCAAGTAAAATCCCAAATCCTTGGCAAAATTTCACTCATAACAAAGCTCGCAAAATCATACTTTAAACTAGCTTTTGTTACAATTACAAGTTTTTAAATCCAAGGACAATTATGAAAAAGCTTATATTTTTTATCTCCACCCTGCTTTGCTCTTTGAGCCTTTACTCCGCAGATACCAACCCGGATGCGCCGCTTAAGCTCGATCCTAGCGTCGTGCACGGCGAGCTAGCGAACGGCGTGAAATTTTATATCCTCAAAAACGACGTGCCGAAAAATAGTGCGCTTTTTTACCTCAACGTAGCCGCGGGTAGTGTCGATGAAAATGACGACGAGCAGGGCTTAGCGCACTTCGTCGAGCATATGGCATTCAACGGCAGCGAACATTTTGATAAAAATGAACTAGTTCATACCTTGCAGCGCCTAGGGGTGAAATTCGGCGCCGATCTCAATGCACAGACTGGCTTTGAAAACACCACATACAACATCCAAGCCCAAGTAAGCGATGAGACGCTAAAGGACGTATTTTTGGTACTGCGCGATTATGCAGGCGGCGTGAAATTTGACGAGAACGAAACGCAAAAGGAAAAAGGCGTCATCTTAGAGGAAGCAAAAAAAGGCTTTGAGAGGCGCTTTTACGAAAAGCGCGCCACATATTTATACCCTAATTCCATATTTTCCAGACGCTTTCCGATCGGACAAAATGAAATCATCAAAGGCGCCACTGGCGAGCAACTAAAAAAATTTTATACGCGTAACTACCTTCCTAGCGCCATTAGCATCATAGTCGTAGGCGACGTAAACATTGAGCAGATTAAAAACCTAATCAAGCAAAATTTTAGCTCTCTTTCTGCGCACGGCGAAAAAATCCCGCGCGATCTTAGCCTGCGCCCATTTGAAGGCGGGCTAGCAAGCACCGTAGAGCCCGAGCTCGGCGCCAATGTCGCTAGCGTGCTTTACGCAGGCAAATATGAGCCGCTAAGAAGCTACGGTGCGCTTAAAAATGAGTGGCTGCAAGCCTACGTATCGAGGCTGATGGAGCTTGGATACGACGCGATGAATGTGAATGCCAAAATTCCGCTTAAAGCCTATTTCGGCTCGGACGATCTGTTTAAAAACCGCAGACTATACAGCATAAGCGCGAATATTTTTAATTTCGACGCCAACGCCACGCTAAGTAGTCTTTTTAGCGCGATCAAAGGGGTACGCGAACACGGATTTAACAATGACGATTTTGATAGCGTTAAGGCGGAATTTAAACATCAAGTGCAAGCCGATCTGCTTAAAAACGATACGCAAAGTGCGCAAATAGGGGCATTACTTGATTTCGTACAAAACGGCAATGTAAAGCTTAGTAAGCAAGACGAGCACGATCTAAGCCTCAAGGCGTTAGAAGAAATAACGCTAGCGGATGTTAATAAATTTTTCTCTCAAATAACGGATGGAGCGAGATTTACGGAGATTATCTCTGCAAAAGATTTAGGCGTTAGCCAAAAAGATGCGATGCTACTCTACGAAAAGGCAGTGCCGTTTAATTTCGCTGCTTCGAAGCTTGCTTCCAAGCAACTTGCGGGAGCAGATTTAAAAGAGACGGAATTTAAAGCACAAAAAGGCGCTAGCGGCACTGAAATTTTGGAGTTTAAAAACGGCGCGAAGATAATTTTAAAGCCTCTTAAAAGCGAGAAAAATAAAATCGCCCTCGCAGCCGTTAAAAAAGGCGGCTACGCGCATTTTGGCAAAGCTCGTGGCGAAATTCTAACCGCGCTGCTAAACTCAGGCACCATAGGCGAGCTAAACGAATATGAGGCGGGACGCTTGACCTCAAAATTTGATTATAAGCTAAGATTTAGGATGGATGACGCAGACTGCGGTTTTAGAGGCGCAGGAGCGGATCTGGAGGCGATGGCACACGAGCTTTACGCAAGATTTAGCGAGCCGCTAATTCATGCAAGCTCGCTTACAAAATACAAAACAGACGCGCTTTCGGCGATTGCGCTACGAGACGAGACGGCGGAATTTAAATTCGGCGAGCAAATTTTAAAATCTCTATATTCGGGAGATATGGCTCGTAAGCAGCCGCTTAGCGTAGATGACGTAAAGAGCGCAAATCTTGCCGATTTACAGCGCGATGCGGATGAAATTTTTTCAGGTACTAGAAATTTTATCTTTGTGCTTAGCGGCGATTTTGAGCCTGCGCGCGCGAAACAAATTCTAGCCAAATATATTGGCAATCTAAAGCCTGGCGTAAACAGCGCTACACCTAAAACTCTGATGCTAAATACTTCTAGCGGAGAGATTGTGCAAGATTACGGCGATAGTGATAAAAGCGAAGTTCGGATGATTTTTTCAAACTATGAGCTACAAAATTTCGACTTTGCAGACACTTATAAATTTCAAGCGTTAAAAAGCGTGCTAAGCAATCGTATCGTCGAGCAGATCCGCGAGGCGCGCGGACAAATTTACTCGGCGATGGTGCATAGCGCCTATGTGCGTGAGCCACAAATCGCAGCGAGCTTGAACGTATCGTTTTCTACCGAGCCGAAAGATGCCAGTGCGGTTGCAGCAAGCGTGAGTGAAATTTTAAAACAGATCGAAAGCTCCGGCGCAAAAGATAGCGAGCTGGCAAATTTCAAAAAAGCGCAAATTTTATCGACCAAAAGGGCTGCGCAGACGAATGATTTTTGGCTTGCTAATATCACTGCTCACGAGCTTTACGGCTATCCGCTCTACGACGAAAAAAGCTACGCAGCAAGCATAAACGCAGTAAAAAGCGCGGATGTGCAAAAAGCGGCGCAAATGCTAAGCGATAGGCTATTTACGGCGATCTTGAATCCAAAAAGCTCCGAGAAACGCTAATGTTCGTTTCATTTTTTAAAAGCAAAAAATGGGCGCTTTTAGCATATACAGGGCTAGTATTTTTGATCACTATCAATTGGTATCAAACTACGCTGAGCGTGCGTTTCAACGAATGGTATCGCGTATTTTATGATTTATGTCAAAACGTAGATCGTCATACGTTAAACGATTTTTACGCGCAGATGAGGGTCTTTTTATGGATAGCGATGCCTGCCGTAGCGGCGGCGATTTCGGAGCGATACGTGGCGCGAATTTGGGCGTTTAAATGGCGAGAGGCGATGACCTTTTCCTATTTTTCATACTGGAAAAAGGTAAGTAAAGATATCGAAGGAAGCTCGCAGCGTATCCAAGAAGACATCTACCGCTTCTCAAAAATCATCGAAGATATCGGCACGCGCGTGCTTTCAGCGGCGATGATTCTTTTTGCGTTTATCCCTGTTTTGTGGAGCCTTAGCGAGAAAGTACCTTTTGAGGCGCTCAAAAAAATTCCCGGCTCTCTCGTATGGATCGCACTTGCAGTAAGCATCGGCGGACTGATAATTTCTTGGCTAGTAGGTTGGTTTCTGCCTAGGCTTGAATACAACAATCAAAAGGCGGAAGCTGCGTTTCGCAAAGAGCTGGTTTATGCCGAGGAGAATAAGGCGGAATATGCGAGCGAAGAGACCACAAAGACGCTATTTGGCAAATTAAAGCACAACTATTACAGGCTATTTTTGCACTACTGCTACTTTGATTTATGGCTAAATTCTTTCTCGCAAATCCTAGTCATCGTGCCCTATCTCATAATGGGACCGGGGCTTTTTACTAAGGCGATTACGCTTGGAGTGATGATTCAAGTAGGCAATGCTTTTAATCAAGTACGCGGCAGCTTTAGCGTTTTTATCAATAACTGGACGACGATCACGGAGCTTCGCTCAATCCATATGCGACTTAAAGAATTCGAAAAAAATATCGACTACAAGGGCTAGATAAAATTTCGCCCGTATCTTGCGGCCCTAGACTTCGCTTTCTAAATTTAAAGCAAAATCCCGAGCCGCTAGCTTTTAAAATTTCTACGCTTTACTGCTCTCTTTTTTCGTGATGAGTAATGTTTAGCTTTATAAATTTATAGCTTCCTACGAGCAAGATCATCCAAATCGCGATGAAAACTAAAGATTTGATCATTTTTAATCCTTAAAATTTTTATAATGCGGCGCATAAAAAGCGCCGCCGATATGAAATTTAACCAAGCGCAAAGGCGCACATAAACGCCGCGCGAGAGCAGCCTCACGATCGCGTCCGAAAGCTTCTAATCGCGCCGAGCATCTATGCCGTTAAATTTAAAGCAAAGCTCGTGCAATTTTAGCGCCCCCAAAGCTCGGCTTTCGCGCCGTTTAACACGGCTCGGCTCTACTTGACGCTCATTAAATTTCACAGCGTGCACCTTGCGCCGCCGACTTCCGTTTGGCGCCGCGATAGCCTTGTGGAAGGCGATATTTGCGTTGCCCGAGCAGCTTATTTAGCGCTTGCTAGGCACGCAAATAAAATTTTACGCGCCGTGCTCATCCGCGCGCGGGCGTGCCTAATAATGCTCGTTTGAAAGCCCCTCTTTATCGAGCTTTTTAGCATCCATCGCGCGCCAAACATAGCTGATATAACCCAGCACGAAAGGCACTAGAAACGACACGTAAAACATCGTCTTAAGCGTATAGAGGCTCGAGCTTGCGTTGCTTATCGAAAGCGAGCTTTGCAGGTCGAAATTTGACGGATAAAACGCCGTATTGTTTAGCCCTAGGATCAAAAATACGCTCGTTACCGCGCATACGACGCCCACGCCGTAGAAAAATACTCCGCGCACGCTGCTTGTAAATGCGCCTTTGAATATCCCCACCAACACCAGCACGACGCCTAGCAGCAGCAAGACTAGCGCCGCAGGCAGGCTTAGGTAGTTATGCAGATACTTAAAGTTCTCGAGGCTTACGACGCCGCCCGCGCCGACTGCATAGCCCTGCTTTAGCAAGACCCACGCCAAAAACGCGATGAAAAATACCAAAAAAGCGCTAGCGTTAAATTTAAGCGAAGCTTTGAGCTTAGCGATTATTTCGGGCTCGGCGATATTATTCATCAAATATAAGCTCGCTCCCGTCCTAGCGCAGAAAAATAGCGCAACTCCCAAGATGTAATTAAACGGATTTGCTAGCGCCTCAAGTCCGCGAGCGGGGTTTTTCCACTGCACGAAATTATTATCGCCCAGCGCAAACTCGCTGCCGCTAAAAAGCGTCGAGACGATGATGCCAAGCAGGATCGTGCCCAGCGAGCCGTTTATGAAAAGAAAGGCTTCATAAGTTTTAGCGCCCAAGAAATTATCGGGCTTTTTTCTGTATTCGTAGGCAACGGCTTGGATTATGAAGCAAAAAAGCAGAGCCATCCACGCCCAATACGCCCCGCCGAAGCTGGTCGCATAAAATAGCGGAAACGCCGCAAAGCACGCTCCGCCGAACATAACGAGCGTAGTAAATGTAAGCTCCCATTTCTTGCCGATGGAATTTATTATAAAATCCTTCTCGGTCTCATTTTTCGCCAGCGTAAAAAGCAGCGTCTGACCGCCCTGCACGAAGAGCATAAAAACTAAAATTCCGCCCAGAAGCGAAACCACGCACCACCAATAAATTTGAAAAATTTCGTGCATCTTAAAATCCTATCTTTATCTGTTTTAGCATGATCTTTATCTCGGCTATGAATAAAACCGTAAATAAAACCGCAAAGAGCGCAAACGAGATCATTATGTTCGTTCCCGCCAGGCTCGTAGCCGCGACGCCCACCGGCATGAGATCTTGTATCGCCCACGGCTGGCGCCCTACTTCGGCCACGATCCAGCCCGCCTCGCACGCGACGTATCCCAGAGGAATGCTAAAGACGCAAAGCCATAGAATTTTCTTGTATTCGGCGAGATTCTTTCGCATCGCCAAAAATAGCGTTACGAAAAATAGCAAGATAAAATAGCTTCCCAGAGCCACCATCACGTGGAAACTATAAAATGTAAGCGCCACGGGAGGGACGATCTGCTTCGCATCGTCAAGGTAGCCGTAGCCTAGATTTTGCATATTTTGGTTGCCGAATAAAATTTCGCGCGCCTGCTGCATCGCAGCGGTGTCATTCGCGTCTTTGGCGAGCTTGTAATCCTTCAGTGCTTGCAGGGCGATTTTGCCTTTTTCGATCTTTTTATCGGCGCCCTCGATGCCGAATTTTTCATTTCCGAATACCAAATCATCGATGCCCGGCGTGAAATTATCAAGCCCTCTCGTAGCCATCAGCCCTAGCGCATAAGGCGCCTTGATCTCAAATAAAAACGGCTGTTTATCGTCTCCCGCGGTTTTGCTCGGATTTAAAACTCCCGCCGCGACGATGCCCGCGTTTACTTCGCCTTTATACAGTCCCTCCATCGCCGCAAGCTTCATCGGCTGCTTTTGCGCGACCTGATAGGCGCTCTCGTCGCCGCTAAATAGCACGAAAAGCGAGCTTAGCATACCGAAGCTTGCCGCTACGATGAAGCTTTTTTTAGCAAGCGCGAAGTCTTTGTTTTTTAACATATAAAACGCCGAAATTCCAAGTACGAAAAGCGCCGCGGTAATATAGCCGCCGCCGACGGTATGTAAAAATTTAGCCACTCCGAAGTGAGATAGCGCGATATCTAAAAAATTGCTCATCTCGTTGCGCATCGTATCAGGATTAAAGCTCGTGCCTACCGGATTTTGCATCCAGGCGTTTGCGATTAGGATCCAATATGCGCTTAAATTTGATCCGATCGCCACGAGCCAGGTCGAGAGAAGGTGAAATTTTTTACTTACGCGGTCCCATCCGAAGAACATTACCGCAAAAAAGGTAGCCTCCAAGAAAAACGCAAGCAAGCCCTCGATCGCAAGCGGCGCGCCGAAGATGTCGCCCACGAACCAGCTATAATTCGCCCAGTTGGTGCCGAACTCAAACTCCATTATGATGCCCGTCGCGACGCCGATGGCAAAATTTATACCGAAAAGGCGCAGCCAAAATTTAGTGATCTTGAGCCACTCCTGCTTACCGGTCGCGACATATAGGCTCTCCATAAACGCCACGATAAAGCTAAGCCCCAGCGTTAGGGGCACGAAAAGAAAGTGATAAAGCGCCGTGAGTGCGAACTGCGCCCTCGACCAATCCACGCTAGCAAGCTCTTGCATTCCTACTCCTTAGTCAAATTTTTATAGATGAAATCGATTTTTTCTTGATCGGTTTTAAATTTAGAATCCAAGTTTTCGTCGAAAATGAAAAATTTTAGTAGCACAAAAATTATGAATAGCTTGATCAAAATCACCGCCCACAGCGTTTTGCCAAGCTTCATCGAAGCAAATCCGTGCGCGTAAAATTTTAAAATTTTGCCGAAAAACATCAAATTTTAACCTTTAGCAATTATTAGTTTATATTTTTTATTGTATAACAATTAATTAAAATTTAGCTTTAAATTTTGAAATTTTGGTAGCAATTTTATCTTTTTAATAAATGAGTTTTACGCCGTCACGCTCAAATAAAGTTTCTACTGCATAATTCGCAACCGATCGCATTTTACTTAAACTGCACAAAATTTTAGTTTAGATTCCTCATATAAAATTTTAGAATAGAATATATCAAGAAGCGAGCAGAAAAATATGTGGGGCTTTACTAAGCATCTTTATGTCTAATTCGTAGCGATTTTTAATAGAATTTTTTGTAGGCAAATTAACGCGCCTCAGCTGAAAGCAGACGTAAGAATTTTAAAATCAAACGCCCAAAGCTACACGATACGAAATTTAAGAACGGATAACTAACTCGACGCAAAATTTAAAGCATTTCATTAGACTGGACGTATAATTAAAAGCCTAAGAGCCGATTTAGCGTAAATTTGCAGCACGGCTCATCAGCGCCACAATCTCTGCTAAGTCGAATTTGCCGCCGAAAAAGAGATTGAAAGCAAGCGCACCCTGATTTATCAGCATCTCTTTGCCGTCTTTTGCGAGTAGATTTTTTGCGCGCGCGGCTTGTAAAAACGGAGTCTGCTTGCCGTAGATCGCATCAAAGGCAAATTTTGCGCGGGATAAAATTTCATCTATTACCCCCTCGGGTGCAGGCAGCGCGTTATCTTTGAGCCCTGCGCCGGTGGCATTGACGATCAGATCGTAGTCTTTGGATCTAAAATTTTCATAAGTAAAAAATTCTTCGCAGCCGAAGTCAAAATCCTTTGCGCTGCGGTTTAGGATGTCAAATTTCACGCCGTTTTTGCCTAGCGCGTAGCCGATTGCTCGCGTCGTGCCGCCCGCACCTAAAATAAGCGCATTGCGAATCTTGCCAAAGCCCAAAATCGCGCAGAAAAACCCCTGCGCATCGGTGTTAAAGCCGTGCAGCGCGCCGCCTTTTAGCACCAGCGTATTTACCGAGCCGATCTTCTGCGCCGCCTCGCTTAGGACGTCGCATGCTTTAAATGCGTCGAGCTTAAAAGGCACGGTCACGTTCGCGCCCGCAAGCCTTAAAGTTTCAAATTTAGCGCGCAGTTCCTCGCCGCGCTGCAGCAAAACTCGCCCATAGTAGGCGTCCAGCTCCAAAAATTTTATCGCGTAATTATGAAGTAGCGGCGAGAGAGAGTGGGCGATCGGGTTGCCGAAAACCGCGAATCTGTCCACTATTTCACTCGGTAGATATACGCTCCGCTATTGATGCTGCGCATATCGCTAAGCGCCTTTTGTAGCGCCTCACCCTCGAAAGGTCCGACTAAAATTTTAGTCACGCTCTTGCTTCCGACGTGAGTTTGCAGCGCAATTGGGCTGTAGCCTTTTTTGGTGATTTTTTTGGTATCAGATCCGTTTGGATCGTAGACATTGGATGCGAAAACCTGCACATAACTGCCGTTTGCTACGCTAGTGCTGGTGCTCTTTGCTGCAACGCCAGCCTTTACGCTCTCACTTTTAGACTCTGGCTTGCTAGCTTCTTTTTTAGACTCAGGTTTTGCTGGCTCTTTTTTGGCTTCAGCTTTCGCATGTTCCTTTTTAGCTTCCGTTTTTGAAGACTCTTTTTTAACTTCTGCTTTTGCTTGTTTTTCAGGTTCTTTTTTAGGCTCTACTTTTTGCTCGACTTTTCTAATTTCGGTTTTAGAAGGTTCTTTTTTTATCTCGTCTTTTGCAGACTCTTTTTTAGGCTCTAGCTTTTTTACGTCAGTTTTTTCAGGTTTTTTAGCTTCGTCTTTAGACTCAATCTTTTTACTTTCTATTTTAACTTCGGATTTTTTTGGCTCTTCTTTGATTTCGGGCTTTTGGATTTCTACTTTCTGTGCTTCAGGCTGAGCGCTTGCGACGACCTTGCTTTCGGAATTAGGCTCTTGGGTTTTTATCTCTACTTTGGTTGGAGCTGCAGATGCTGTATTGGGTTCTGATTTCACTTCTACAGGCTCAGGCTGCGAAGGCTCAGGTTTTTGAACTTGTACGGCAGGCTTTTGCTCCGCTTTGGTAAGCTCTTCTTCACTAGGCATAGTAAGACCTGCGTTAGTATCAATATCGTCTTTATTAATAGCCTTCATTATGATTAAAATGATTAAGAATAAAACTACGACGCCGGCTGCGACGG
>NZ_CALIJF010000109.1 GCF_938018035.1 uncultured Campylobacter sp.
GTTTATGTTTCGATCGATGATGAAGGTCGTGACGCGGTCAGGGTGCAGCTCGCGCTTGCGCGCAAACGCCGCGCGCCCAAGCTCGTTAAGATCGGCGTGCTCTATTAAATTTAGAGCCTCATCTATACTTAGTCTTTTCAAATTTATCCTTCCGATTTGCCTTTGCGATACGGCTTTAGTGCGCTGGTGATTTTTTGATTTAGCGTCGGCAGATAGTCCTTGATGGCTATCTCTATCAGCTCAAAATTTAGCCGTTCGTATTCGTGAGAAGCGATATTTCTGGTGGCGTTGATAGCTCTTATTTCATCTTTGCTAAAGATCGCCAAAGCCTGCAAATCGTTGCTTTCTTGCAGCCCCTTTAGTAGGGCGTGGATATTGATGAACTGCATCATTATCGCGGGCTGCAAAACGTCCTCGTCTGCAAGCGCCTGCGTTACGCCGCTCTCGCATTTATTTAGGATGGATGAAATTTTATCAGATATCTTTTTTAACCGCTCTACGCTTGATTTTTCAAACATAAATCGCTCCTTGCAGTAGCTTTGCTTTTTCTTCGCGACTTAAAGAGGTAGTATCGCACAGATCGACATTTGCATTAAATTTACTGGAGAGCTTTTTTTTAAAATCGTCTAAAAAAACCAGCGCCGAAAAGGGGTTTCCTAGATTTTTTACCATTTTTGCCCCGTCGGTTTCGATCGCGATGTCGATGTCGGAAAATGCGTCGGCACTACCCTTTGCGTAGCTGCCGAAAAGCCCTAGCTCGGTAACGCCAACCGCAAAAAGCCTCTTTTTCTGCGACGATAAAAATTTTAAAATTTCATCTTTGCTGTTGATCGTTTTTTTTGGTGCGGTTTTAGCGCTCACTCTACGCCTCTTTCGGATCTTCGGGCGCTTCTTCTTTAGCGCCAGAGCTTTGCGAGTCTTTGCTTGCGGCGACGTTGGAATTTTTATCGTCCGTACCTACGCCATCTGCGCCGCCTAAATTTGCACCGCCGTCATTTAAATTTACGCTGTCTGCGCTGCTAGAATTTCGACTGCTATCTTTTTTAACCACGATCTGGCCGTTTTTTACGCCTAAAATTTCAACGCGGTCACCCTCGTTAAGATCTGAAATTTCATCGCTTTTCCAAAACGTACCTTTGAAATAGACCATGCCGTTTTTGACG
>NZ_CALIJF010000110.1 GCF_938018035.1 uncultured Campylobacter sp.
AGAATTTTAGAATTTTAGAATTTTAGAATTTTAGAATTTTAGAATTTTAGAATTTTAGAATTTTAGAATTTTAGAATTTTAGAATTTTAGAATTTCGCGGCGCGCAGATTAATAGACAAATTAAAACGCGCCGCAGCAAGTGGTGCTAGCAGCTAGTTTGCAGCGTCTTGGAGCTCTTCTTCGATCTCGGAGTTGCTTTTTACGACCATGCCTGAGCCATGGATGACGCTAGGCATGCAGGATGTGCAGATATGCACCGTCTCGCCGTTTTTATGCGCCTTGATAAAGACCGCATTTTCATCGTCGCTACTTTTTAGCGAACAAATATTGCAAATGTAAATATTGCCTGATTTCATAGAAATCCTTTCTTAAAAAATTTCGCACTATTTTATGAAAATTTCAAAATTTTTCATTGATTTTAGTTAATCTTTAGCGATTTTTATTGCGGGCGCTTTCGTCTATCAGCACTATGTGCGTCAAAAAGATGATGAAAAATAGCTGGAAAAATAATCCTACCAGCGGGATCAAACACAGCAGATAAAAAATAAAAGCGCTTAGGGCAAATTTATATCCGCCGCCCATCTTATAAGAGCGCTCGAAGCTTTTCGCGCTTAACGCATTTGAAGCGACGTCGATTAGAACCAGCTTGTAATAGATATAAAAAAACGGCACGTTGATTATGAATAAATTTATTACCGGTACGAACAAAAGCACCGAACAGATAAATAAAATCGCTAAAAATTTTAAAATTTCAACGCTCATCAGCTTTAGCACTCGCGCCGTGCTCGCTTCGTCCGCGCGGCTTAGATGGTAGTGGCGGGCGTTGATCTCTTTAGTGACTGCGGGCGTCAGAAAGGCTGCGATGATAAGCGCACAAAACACGCTAAGCATCAGCACCGCAAAGCTGGCAAACACCGAAAAAATCGCGCCGATAATCCACTTTGTAGCAGCAAAGCTTAGAATTTTTGCAATTACCGGGAAGCGCTGTTCGTCCAAGAAGCTAAAATCGCCGCTTTGCGCGCCCTGCGAAAGCGCGTCAAAAAGCTCTTTGCCGCCGAAAAATGCAAGCGTGCCCAAGATTATAAGCGAGCACATAAGCGGCAATAGCGAGAGCAAAATGAACTTTCGCGTAAAAAAATCCTGCTTTGCCAAATTAAAAATTCTACCCATGTATGCTCCTATTTGCGTTATTTTAGCGACTTTTGCGACGGAATTTGAGCTGAGCAATTTGGCTACCGCACCGCGCCTCATTAATCCGCTCGCTTGGCTTATTCGCTTGCTTTAGCCGGCTCATCTCGCATTATAATACGAAATTTATGTTTTGATCGCTCGCCCGCCCGCATTTAATTCTGCTCGTTTATCGTGCGTAAAAAAGAGGCCAGATCTAGCTTGATTTTTGCCTGCTGCGAATATTTATTTGCTTGCTGCGCGGAATTTTGCCACTTATAAATAAGCTGACATTGCGTAAAATTTTAGGCACAAAACTGCAGAATTTCAAATCAAACCTCTTTTTTAAAATTTGCCTGCCGAAATTTTATAGATGGAATTTTAAAATCTTAAAGATAAATTTCGCAAGCAAATCCATGACTTTACTTCGTCGCGTCGTAGATCTTTTGCAATTGCTCGTAAATTTCGTTTGCGCTTACTGCGCCTTTTGATAGCACCTCGATTAGCACCTCGTTATCTTCAAGGTCTCCCCAGATTTTGCGGTAGCTGCCCTCTTTGTAACCGTGGTCTTGGCGGAATTTATTTAGCACGTTTTTACCGATATATTTGGCAAAAAGAATGTCTAAGCTCACGCCACATTTAATCGCCACGCGAAAAAAATCGGTCAGCAGCTCGCCGATTTGCAGCTCAAAGCCGCTCGTTTCGTGGATTATGAGCTCGATGTCGTTTACGATTTCGTAGATGCTGTATTCGCGCACATCGTAGGCGTAGGAGCTAAACTCCGCAAATCCGCTTACTGCCGTGACGTCGCTTACGATGTGGTCGATGTCTTTGCCGCCGTAATATTGCTCTAAAATATAGCTCATCACGAAGTGCCAAATATCAACGATCTCGATGACGATATTATTCACGTCCGGCGCTGCAGAGATATTTTTCCAATGCTTCCACGCAAAGCTATCGATAAGCTCTGCGCATTCCATGTAAATGCAGCGCTTCCAGTTGATAAGTTTGCCGTTTTTTGTATAGCCGTCCTCCCAGCCCACGCCGTTTGTTTCGTCGTTTAGAGCTTGCTGCATCAAAAACATCTCTTTTACTTTTTTATAATTTTCCATAAAAATTCTCCTAATTTTGGCTCGCGATTATAGCTAATAAAAGAAAATCATTGTATAATTTAGCAAAAAGGAGGCTTAAAATGTGTGCCGCTCAAGATAAATTCGACGAGTTTTTAGGCAGGATGAAACTCCTATCTCTCGGAGTTTTGCGCAATAATCTGCCATATTGCTGCAGTGCATTTTATGCCTACGATCCGCAAAATAAGGAGCTCATCATCGCAAGCGCGAGCGACTCCGAGCATATCAAAGCAGTCTTTGCCAACCGCGGAGTTGCGGCTACAGTCGCGCTGGATACGAAATTTGTAGGCAGGATCAAAGGCGTGCAGATTTGCGGCCATATCCGTAGCGCGGATGAGCGCGAAACCTCGCTATATCTTAAGCGCTTCCCGTTTGCGCGCGCGATGGAGACTGATTTTTTTACGATCAGAATCGATTGGATGAAAATGACCGATAATACTCTAACTTTCGGCAAAAAGCTAATTTGGGAACGCTAGTTCGCTAAGAATACCATCTATTTATATTTTCGAAATTTTAGACTTGCGAGGATTAAATTGTATCTAGTAAGATTTTGAAATTTGCATAAATTCTATCTTGTCTATTTTTCAAAGAATTTCACCATTAGATCCGCTTTAAAATTTCCGCTCGGTTGGTTTTTGGAATTTTACAGCGCGGAATTTAGTGCAAAACTCTATCTTGCAACTGAGATTGTCGCAAATTTTATTCCCTTGGAAGCGGAGCCTGCCGCATAGAATTTCTTTAAAATTCTAAAATTTCGCTTTTCAAATTTAGCCTGGCGCTCAAGCTTAGCTCTGCCGCTTCCTGATTTCGCTTACTAGCTGCCCGCCGATCGCATAGTCGTCCGTGGATATTTCATCTATCGTAACGACCGTAGTTTTTTCGCCCCTACCCAGCACGGCTACGAGGGCGTCGGTTAGGTCTTTTACGAGCTTTGCTTTTTGTTCGCGACTTAAGCCTCCGCGCTCTTTGGTGATTTTGACGTTTATATAGGGCATTAATTCTCCTTAAAATAAACGTAATTGTAACTAAAATTTCACCAACGCGCCTGAAAGTGCGAAATTTTATGTTAAAATCGCCACAATCTGAATTTAAGGAGAAAATATGCCATTGTTAGATAGTTTTAAGGTCGATCATACCCGCATGAATGCCCCTGGCGTGCGGCTCGCAAAGAGCATGCGCACCAAAAGCGGCGATAAGATCAGCGTCTATGATCTGCGGTTTTGCCGCCCGAATTTAGAGATCATGAACGAGCGCGGCACCCACACGCTGGAGCATCTTTTCGCGGGCTTTATGCGCGAGCATCTAAATAGCGCGGACGTCGAGATCATCGACATCTCGCCGATGGGGTGCCGCACGGGCTTTTATATGAGCGTGATCGGGGCGCCTAGCGAGAGCGCCGTTGCGGCGGCGTGGAGCGCGAGTATGAAGGATATTTTGGGCGTGGGCTCTCAAGCAGAGATCCCCGAACTGAATAAATTTCAATGCGGCACCTTCGCGATGCACTCGCTAGCGGAAGCTAAACAGATCGCGCAAAATGTGCTAAATAAGGGTATCGGCGTGATCAAAAATGACGAGATCGCGCTGGATCCAAGCAAGATAAAATAGTTTTGAAATTTAAGAGATAGTGCAAAATCTAGCACTATCTCTTTGAGCGCTCGCTTGTTCCGCGATCAGTGTATAATGCACCATAAAATATTATCGTAAAATATGCAAAAATTCGAGGCGCAAAATGCGTATTTGCTAAAACAAGCCGGAGGTAGCATCTATTTATAAACCGACTTGGAGCTTGCCGTAAAGTCTGCGCCATGCAAGGTTTTTGATAAAAGCTACGATTTGGCTTTAATCTGGGTAGCAAAAGCGCGCAAGCAAAGCTCATATCAAAATTTAATAAATTTATTTCGTAGGCCGGCTTTAAATTTATAAGAATTTTTAAAATTTCGTCTTAAATTAAAGCCGAAATTCTACCCGCAAATACCCTGCTTATGCGTCTTCTTACTTTCAGATGCGATCTTCAATCTTCCAAAAAAATCGTATAGCAAAACGAGAATTTAAAATTTTTATTTAAGGTTTCGTTGTGAGTTTGGCGCTTGAAATTTCACTTTCGCTGCACGAAAAGGATGCTAAAATTCCGCCGAAACCGCACCGGATGCGGTGAACTTCAAGGAGAGAAAATGCAAAGAATTTTTCATATAAAAGATGCTATTTGTAGCGACGAGCGAGCCGTAAAAACGACATTTTTTACTACGGAGGCCACTTGCGGCGCGGTTTGGATCGTCAAACGCGGCCAGGTCGTAGCGCCGCATATTCACCCCGGTGACGATGATGTGTGGATCTGCTTAAGCGGACGCGGCGTGTTTTATCCGAGCAAGGGCGAGGAGGTGCCGATCTGTGCGGGCGATCTAATCATTTCCAAAAGCGGAGAGTGCCACGGTATGAAAAATACGGGCGATGAGGATTTTGTGTTTGCAAGCGTTACGGCGCCGATTCCGTGCGGCTACGAAGCGCTTTGAATTAAAATTTGCCAGAGATTTTGTGGTATTCGTAAAATAAATTAGCGCCGCAAAGAGTTGAATCAGAATTTGTCCGTAGCGTTAAATTTCATAAATTTAGCCGCGCTTTTGTACAATTTCAAGTGCCGCGCAATCTGCGGCGAGATTAAATTTGAGGCAAAAGATGTATGAAGATTTTACGCAAGAGCCAAAGGATGAGCGCGCGCAAAAGAAGCGCAAAGCTAGGGCGCGCGAGGCAGAAACAGATCGCAAGCCTGTACGAGACGCGCCTCGAGGTATGCCGCTTTGGCGCAAGATCGTGCTTGGCGCGATATTTGTATTCGCGGCTTTTAGCGTGCTTATTCTGGCGGCGGTCATAAATTCTGCAGGCGACTACTCGCCGCGGGACGATGAGCAGATCAAATACAGCGATTTTTATAAAAAAGGAGATGAAATTTACGCCCTCGTGGTGGGTGCGGGCTATTTTGCGGTACCGGACGCGGACGCGACGAGCTTTCGGATTTTGGATTTCGGCTCCGGCTACCGCTCCAACGTCGCGGCGGATAAAAACGCCGTATATTGCGGAAATATCGCGATGAGCGAGCTAGAGCCCGCGCGCACGAAAGCTGTAGCGTTCGGATACGTAAGCGACGGACGGATCAGTTATTTTTGCGACGGCGAGGCGGTGCCCAACGACGCGCTGGGGGCGTTTAAGCTCACTTATGAAACCTTGGCGCATATTTTTTGGGATGCGCCCAAACCGCAAAGCTACCTCTATAAATTTAAACGCATGGACGCCACGGATCTGCGCCAAATCGCGGGCGTGTATTACGCTGCGCAGGGCTCTCGCGCGTTTTATAAGGGAGAGGTTTTGCCGGACGCCGATGCCGCGAGCCTGCGCCGGATAGAGGGAAGCGACGGCAGGGCGAGCGAAGTTTATGCCGCGGACGGCACGAACGTGTATTTTAAAAACCTGCGCCTTGACGCGCGCGATAACGGCGGGCATTACGATCTTTTTAGGCAGCGGTTGGACTATTTTTTGTGGGATGCGAAAGGCGGCGACGTTTTTGCGAACGATTTAAAATTTGACCCCGCCGCCGCGCCCTATGCTCCGCTAAATAGGCAGCTTGCGCATTCAAACCATCTATTTTTTGCCTCCCCTGGCGGAATCTATTATTTCGACGAGAACGACGGAAAGCAAAAGCGCGCGGCAGACAATCCCTTTGCGGGCGAAGTTCGCGCGCTTAGCGGTAGTGTGTTTCAAAGCGGCAAGCGGATATATTTTTTGGAGCGCGCGGATGTTTGGGGCGGCGGCCGCAGCAGTCGTAGGATGGTCGCTCGCAAAAGCGGACTTTTCGCGCTCGAGCTGCCGCACGAGTGGCGCAAGGTAGGCGGCGTGCACGGCGGGCTATACGGCTGGGTCTATTCAAACGGCGGGCGATTTTTCTACTTCGACGATCTGGGCTCTTCGCAGCTGATAGATCGGTGCATTTATGAGATCAGGGATCTAGATTTGGTTGAAATTTTGCTTCAAAAAAGCAGCCTTGGCACGAGTAAAATTCGCGAGATGATAAAGAGCGGTGGGCTTGAGGCGGTGGACGGCGAGCTGCTTTTTGAGGTAAAGACGCGGGTGGAATTTTAGGCGCGATGGACGTTACCTGGACGCTAGAAAGCGTTGCTAAATTTTAAAATTTGATTTTGCGTAAATTCATGAAATTTAAGCGGCACCGCGGGCTTTGGCATGAGCTTAGAATTTCGTCGTAAATTCCTTTAGAGGGAGCGCGCAAATTCCGTTTTGCACTGTCGCGACAGCGCGCGAAGATTTATATCGGTCACGATTTTCGCGTCGTGGCGTGCTTAAGCAAGACGTCGCCGTAAATTTTATTTTAACGCCGCAAATTTCGCTAGCAGTGTAGGCGACGCGCTGACAGAGCGTAAATTTAAAAGCCTCAATCGCAAAGCTGAACGCATAAAATTTTCATACTCAAACTTACGAGATAAAATTTAGCGGCTTGGATTCAAAAGCGCAAATATCTTACTCCGATATGAAATTTAACAGAGTGAGTGCAGATTAAGCGGCGCGACCAAAGCGCCGTTTTGCAAACTCGAGGGCTTTAAGTGAAGCAAAAACAAAGCGCTATTTTATAAATCCGCTTGCTACTACGCGGTCGCGCTCGTCGTAAAAAACCGCGAGCTGTGCCGGAGCGATTCCCGCTGCGGGTGCGGACAGCACGGCATGCACGCCGCCGTCTTCGCGCGGCGAAATTTTAACGGGGAGTTTGGCGCTGCGGTAGCGGATCTTAACGCCGAGACCCGGCATATTTAAAATTTTATCCTTGCTTAAAAAGGCGTTAAAATTTTCGGTGTCGAACTCGTAGGTCGCCAGCTCCTCCTTGCCGCCCACGACGATCTCGTTTTTGTGCGGGTCGATGCTTAGCACGAAGTGCGGCTCATGCGTGCCGTGCACCGTAAAACCGCGGCGCTTGCCGATCGTGTAGTGCATATAGCCCTCGTGAGTGCCGATGGCGTTGCCCGCGCGGTCGCGCACGATGCCGGGCATTTTGGTGCCCGTATGACGGTTTAAAACGTCGATGTAGGTGGTGTCCACAAAGCAGATCTCGCTGCTTTCGCTCGCAGAAGCGATCTGCGAAAGCTCCGTATAGGCGCGCGCAGCCTCTTTGACGTCCTTTTTATACATCCCCCCAAGCGGAAAGAGCATAAACTCAAGCGCGGCAGGATCGATGTTTGCTAAAAAATAGCTCTGATCTTTGCTAAGATCTACAGCGGCTTTTAAAAGCCCATCCTCGATGCGGACGTAATGCCCCGTAGCTAGGCGCTCAAAGCCCTGCTCGCGCGCGAATTCCAAAAGCTTGCCGAGCTTTATGCGGCGGTTACACAGCGCGCACGGATTTGGCGTAAGACCGCCTATATAGGCCTGCACGAAGGGCTCGTAAACATCGCGATTAAAATCATCCTGCAGATTCAAAATGTGGATTTTTATACCCAAAAACTCGCCCACTTTGCGGACTTTGGCGATGTTTGCCTCGTGATAGCCGGGCTTTGCGTGCAGCTTCATATAGCAGCCCTGCACCTCGTGCCCCGCGTCTTGCAGCAGCTTCGCGCACATCGAGCTATCCACGCCGCCGCTCATCGCGACTAAAATTTTCATTCGTTCTCCTTGCGTCGCACATCAGTTAAAATTTCATCCACGCTGTCGCAGAGCTTAAAATTTTGCAGATCGCTTTCGTTTATCGCGCCAGATTTTAGCAGCGAAGTGCGGAAAAACTCCATTAGCGGTGCGTAGAATTCCTCGTCGTAAAGATAGATCTGTGCGCGCTTAAAGCCCGTCTGCACCAGCACTAAAATTTCAAAAAACTCATCCAGCGTACCAAAGCCGCCCGGAAAGATGACGAAAATTTCGCTGTTTTCGATGAGGGCGCCTTTGCGCGGCGCAAATGCCGAAAATTTCGCGCCCTGCGTCAAAAAGCCGTTGCTTTTTTGCTCAAACGGCAGCATGATGTTAAAGCCCACGCTGTGCGTCCTTGCTCTCGCAAATGCGCCTCGGTTGGCGCCTTGCATAATGCCGCCTCCTCCTCCGGTGATGATCGAGTATCCTAAATCAGCGAGCCCCTCGCAAAGCTTTTGCGCGTCTTTTACGTAGCGATTATCCTCGCTAAAGCGCGCCGAGCCGAAGATCGTGGCGCTTTTGCCCACGTTTTTGAGATTGTCGCGAGCGATTTTGATGTCTTTTAAAATTTCTTTCAACTGCATGATTAATCTATCTTTTGTGTATATTATTTAAAATTTTAGCTTTAAGAATAACATTAAATTTTTAAAATTCCGTTTAAAATAGTAGAATTTACGTGATTTAAAATCTTATCGTAAATCATACTAGGTTGCTAAGCTTTCGTAAAAATCCGCCGACGCCGCGGTAGGCGCTCATATCGATCGGCTCGCAGCCTTGCTTGCTTAAAAATCGCGAGACGCTCTGTCTAAGCGCGATGGTAGCGGGCGAAAACGGATAGTGCGAGTTAAAAAGCGCGCGATTTTGTGAGCAGACGGCTACTTGTTTGCAAAACGGCACAAAGCCTAGCAGCTTAAAGCCCAGTTCGCTTATATTGCGGTGCGCGACCGACTTTAGATTTTCGTAAATCATCACGGCATCATCCTCGCTCGCGGTGAAATTTAGCAAAAACAAAACCTCTTTTTTGCTCGCTCCAAGCGTCTTTAAAAGCGCGTAGGTGTTGCTGATCGAGCAGGGTTCGTTCGCGCACAGCACGATATTTTCGTCGCCGATGCTCAAAAAATCTCCAAGATACTCAAGCCCCGCATCGATCAAAATAAAATCGAAGATTCCCGCCTCTTTCAGCTCGCTTGCGAAGCGAGCGGGGCTTTCGTGAGCTTTTGCGTTTGCGAAATTTCCGGCTTCTTCGGGATTTGATGAGCGGGCGGAATTTTTCTTTTCATCTTCACTTGCGGAATTTTGAGAATTCTTGTCAGGGGTTGAATTTTGCTTGGTGAAATCGTCGCTTTTAAAATTCTCTAGGCTTTCTGATTCTGTAAAATTCCATCCATCTTCGCAATTCTGCGGCTTTTTGGCTGCACAATTCGTAGAATTTTTTGCAGCGTTTGCTATTGAATTTGAAGCGGCGAAATTTTCTGAGTTGTTTTTGCCATCAGAGTTCGTGAGTTTTTGCGCGTAATTGTGCGGAGCGCCACTTTCGTCGTCTTGCGAGCTTTGCGCGCTACCCATAGAATTTTGCATGACGCAATCGTCCGCGCTAGAGCTTGCGTTTTTGATAGAATTTTGCGCCATAGAATTCGTGCTATTTGTAGAATTTTGTGAAGGCATGGGATTTTGTGAAGCAAGCGCGGGCGAGACGAGAGTTAAATTTTGAGAAATTTTTACCGCGACGGCGCTTGGCAGCGAAATCCTCTTTCTTTGCAAAGCGTTTAAGATGATCTCTTGATTGTTTAAATTCGGAGCTTCGATGATCGCCGTGCGGTAGCCCTGCTCGCTTAGAATTTCGGCGAAATTTGCTGCAATCACGCTCTTGCCGACTCCGCCCTTGGCGCTTAAAAAATTTACGATTTTAGTTTGCATATCAGTCCTCTTTTAAATTTCATCTCTCCAAGTGGCAAAATCACGCTTATGCGCTCGCAAACACCAGGATGCGGCAGCGCGAGCCGTTCGCAGGCACGCACCTTTGCGCTTGCATATAAAATATCCACGTCCAGCGTGCGCGGCGCGTTTTTGAAGCTTCTTTTGCGCCCAAATCGTAGCTCCGCGCGCTGCATGATTTTAAGCAATGTAAGCGGCGGCAGAGAGCTTTGCACGAGCATTACGGCGTTTAAAAAATCGGACTGATCTAAAAAGCCAAACGGCCTGTTTTTTAAGATCAAGGAATTTTTCGCTACGAAAAAGCGCGTATCGCTTTGCAAAACGCGATAAAATCGCTCGAAGCGCCGCCTGACATCTCCTAAATTCCCGCCGAGCCCGAGCAGGTATAAATTTTTAAAATTTTTGCGCTCGCGGCGCCTCATCGGGAAAACGGCGCTTTTTACGACGCATAGTGCGTCCGTGCACTCGTAAAATCCGTTTTTCTTAAGTTGCATGTTCACCCGAGCTACTCTCATAAAATTTCAGCCCCGTTTTCGCGCACGACCACGACATCCTCGATACGCACGCCAAATTCGCCGGGCAAGTAAATCCCAGGCTCCACGCTAAAGACCATCCCCTCTTTTAGCACGGTATCTCCGCGCTTTGAGATAAACGGAAGCTCGTGGATATCGACTCCGACGCCGTGTCCGGTGCTGTGAAAAAACGCCTCGCCGTAACCATGCCTTGCAATAAAATCCCTAGCCGCCGCGTCGATCTCGCGCGCCTTTTTACCGGGCGCGACCGCTGCGATCGCCAGAGCTTGCGCCTCTTTTACGATCTCGTAAATCTCTTGCCGTTTGGCGTTTTTAAAATTTTGCTCTTTGCCGAAGTTAAAATTTTCGTCAAAGCACGCCGTGCGCGTCCTATCGGAGCAGTAGCGGTTAAATTTAACCCCCGCGTCAAGTAGGAGCAAATCGCCCCGACGTAGCCGCTTTTTGCTTGGCAGAGCGTGCGCCTTTGCGGCGTTTTCGTTGATCGCGACGATAGGCGAAAAGCTAAGCGCAAGCTCACCCTTTTTCTTAAAGATGAGCTCGGCGTTAAAAAACAGCTCCTCTTCGCTCATGCCTTCGCCGCTAGCGCGCACAAACGCGGCAAATTCGTCAAATCTCTCCGCACCCAGCTGCGCCGCTTGCTTTAAAATTTTTATCTCGTCTTCTGATTTTACTATGCGCGAAATTTGCGAAAAATTCGCCCGCGCCTTAAATCTTATCCCAAGCCCTTTGCTAAGCGCTTCCCACTCACCCGCGCTAAAATCGTACGGGTTGTAGCTAAGCTCCTTTACGCCGGCCTTTCGTAAAAACAGCCGCGCGTCTTTTATCAAATTTCGCTCGACCTCGATAACCTCGGTATCTTTGCAAAGCTCGCGCGCCTCGATGCTATAACGCGCATCGGTAAGGAAAAATTTGCGCCCCGCGAGACTTAAAAATATCGCGTTGTCGCAGCTGTATCCGCACTCGTGGTAAACGGCGTTTTCGTCCTTTAGGATAAAATTTTTCAAATTTAACCCAGTCCTACTCGGCTTTCTGCTCGGCTCTGGCTGCCTTGATCTGCTCAAAAATTTGAATCATTCCGATCATCGCCAGATGGTATCCCACGGGACCGAATCCGATGATCTGACCCGCTGTTACGGGCGCTATTAGGCTTTTTTGTCTAAGCTCCTCTCTGCGAGCGATGTTTGAGATATGCACCTCGATCACGGGTAGGCTGACTGCGGCGAGTGCATCGCGGATAGCGAGCGAAGTGTGCGTGTAGGCGGCGGGATTGATGATGATGCCGTCGCAGGTGCCGAAGCACTCTTGGATCTTATCGACGATCTCGCCTTCGAAATTGCTCTGGAAAAACTCGATCTCGTTGCCGCTCTGATCGGCGACCGCCTTCATCTGCTTATGGATATCCTCCATCTTCATAACCCCGTAAATAGCGGGTTCGCGCATACCAAGCATATTGATATTCGGTCCTTGAATCACCATAATTTTCATTTTTACGTCCTTGTTTTGAAATTTAAGCGAAAATTATAACCAAAGCGAGCTTATTTTTTACTATGGCGCTAAATTTGCCCGCTCAAGCCCAAGCAATAAAATTTTATCTCTAAATTTAGCACGGAAGAGAATTTTATGCTAAAATCACGCGCTGTTTTAGATAAGGAAAACGATGAGAATTTTAAGGGCGAAGTGGGTTCTTGTCTGCGATGAGAATTTTAAAATTTTAAAAGATGGCGCGATCGTCTTTGATCAGAAAATAATCGAGGTCTGCGCCTTTGCAAGTGCGGTGCGCAAATATCCGCAAGCCGAAATTTTAGACTTTAGCGGCGATATAGCGATGCCTGCGTTTATAAACCCGCACGTGCATTTGGAATTTAGCGCAAACAAAGGCACGCTGCGCTACGGCGATTTTTTGGATTGGCTAGGCAGCGTCATCGCCTCAAGGCAGCAGCTGGACGCCGCGGCGCGCGGGCGGCTGATCACGGAGCAGATCGCCGCGATGATGCGAAGCGGCGTGGGTACGATCGGCGAAATTTCAAGCTTCGGCGGCGAGGCTGAAGCTTGCGCGCAAAGTGGCATTAGAACCGTGTTTTTTAATGAAATTTTAGGCGCGAGCAAAGACGCTGCGGCGGAGAATATTTTGAAATTTAAGCAGCGTTTTGAGCGCGCGAAGGCGCTCGCAAGCTCGCTTTTTATCCCCGCCGTGTCGGTGCACTCGCCGTACTCGGCGCACCCGCAGATTACGGAGTTTGCGACGAAGCTTGCCCGTGAAAACGGGCTTGCTATAAGCACGCATTTTATGGAGAGTGCTCACGAGCGGCAGTGGCTGCGCACTGGTCGTGGCAAGCTTAAAACCTGGCTTGCTAAATTTAACCCTTCTCCCGCGCCTTTTTACTCGCCGCAGAGCTTTGTAGCGCATTTTAGCGGGCTTCGCACGCTCTTTACGCATTGCGTTTGGGTGGATGATTTTAGCATCTTTGATCCGAAGCTCCACT
>NZ_CALIJF010000111.1 GCF_938018035.1 uncultured Campylobacter sp.
AGTAGGATAGGTTTCTATTATTAGCGTAGTTAATCGATGAAATTTTAGACTTAGGGTCGGTAGCACTATCTTTAGCTTCAGCATTCTTGCTATCACTAGCTTGGCTGTCGCTATGCTTGCTTCCTCCTTCTTGTTGCGGATCTTTAAAAGCATAATTTGCCCCTATGCTTAAAGAATTTGATTTGTCGTATCTGGTGTTGCTTAAATTTGAGAATGTTAGGCTGTCTGTTTTTAATCTAAGCTTGCCGTTATCTATGAAATTTCCATTCTCATCATAGTAGCCTGCGGCTATTAGTGAGCCTTTTAGATCGGTATTAGATCCTACCTCTATGTTTAACTCTTTAGCGGTTATGCTAGATAGCACGGTCTGTTTTACCATAGTGCTTGATTTGGATCTGGAGTAGTTGGCGTTTATGCTTGAAAGCTTGGAATCCTTATACCTTACTATGTTATTGCCTATGTCATAGGGATTGTCCGGATCGGAGGTTGTTTTACTGCCGCTTATGCCTATACCTGCCCCTATAGAGCTTGATTTGCTATCGTAATTATAGCTATCTCTTAAGCTATGAAGGCTTAGATCATGTCCTACCTTTAAAGCTAAAGCATTATCCGCTCTAAGGTTTGCTCCTTTTATTAAAGCGTCGTTACTAGCTAAGGCGTATATATTATGTCCTGCATAAACTTTAGCGTTATTGTGGCTAAGGCTCTCTTCTTTCATATTGCTTTTAGAGTAATCAAGCCCTGCGCTTCCTCCTCCGCCTCCATACATGGTAGCAGATACTCTTCCGCTTATGGTTTTAGAGCTTTGCTTAGCTTCATAGCTATCTTGCGAAGCATCGATAAATAGATTATGAGTGTTTAGGTATATATCATTGCTAGCATATAAATTTGAGCCTTTGATATTTATAGCGGTATCTTTATTGCTATCAGTTAAAATTTTAATATTATTGCCGCTAAGATTAGAGGCTACGGAGTTACTTGATTTAGAACTATCTTTAGAAGAGGTTCCGCTAAGCTCTGCGGAGGCGCCTACGCTAAAGCCCCAGGTAACCCAGCTAGAGGATGCGGCAGATCCTTGAGAGATGAGGGCGGCGGTTTTAGAGGCTACGTTGGCAGTGGCTAGAGCGATATTTGATAAATAGTATTTCTCCTCGTCCTTTACGTCCTCTATTATGTTTTGCAGGTCTTCGATATCGGAGTAGTCTATGCCTACCTCTTTAGCCTTATAGCGGTTCTTTAACTCGACAAGTTTATCCTGCAGAGCATTTTTCTGATCCTTATACTCCTTATATTGTTTTTTGGTCTGATTTAGCTGTTTTATCGCTTCTTGCAAGGCGATAGCCGCAGGAGCTATCTGGGCATATTCGTTTTGAACGGTAAGAGATATGGAGCTTTCCAGATGTTTAGAATTAGATGAGGAGCTTGCGGTATCGGTGGAATTTATTATATTTATATTTCCATCTTTGGATATTAAGTTAAGATCCTCCTTGGCCTTTAAGCTTGAGCCTATAACGCTTAGGCTATTATCCCCTCTAAGAGTTATATTTTTAGCTTCCATATTAGAAGAGACGGTCTCGGTACCGTATAAGTTCGTATTGGATTTATCGTATGAGGCATCGGCTAACTTTACTTTGATACTGGTATCCTTCTTAAATTCATCTAAGGACTTAGGCTTCATCTGACTTAGAATATCTTTTACTTTAGCAACAGATACAGAGGTGCTTTTTTGCAAGCTTTGTTCGCTATATTCGTTAGCGGCAGCGGATATAGTTAGGTTTTTGGCGTCTATATTTATATCTCCGCCTGCTTTCATATTTGAAGTTATAAAAGCTGTAGGAGAGTTTAAGCCTATATCGCCCGCAGCTTTGATATCAGATAGTTTCGATATACCCTCTTTTACCTGCTTGCTATTATAATCCGATCTATATATCTCAGTAAAGGTCTTGCCGCCTATCTTTTCTACTCCTATAGCAGCTATAGCATTTTCCGGAGCTATGATAGATGCTGCTACCAAACCGGAATATGTTAGAACCGATATAGGGTTGAATCTTGTTCTTTTATGGGCGCTTAGCTCCTGCTTATACTCCTTGGCTGCTAGGATATTTATGGAATTTCCCGCGCCCAAGTTTAGATTGCGTCCGCTTGAAATATCCGCAGATATTAAGCTTAGATCGTTCTTTGCTCTTAAGTTTATATCTGCTGTTTCGCTAGATAGGGAGGAGCTTTGTAAATTTTGCTTATAAAGCGAGTGCATATCCATGCTGGCTTTCAATCCGCCCAAAGAGGATTTGGAGCTATTTTTATAGTTTAAGGAGTTATAGCTTAGAGGCGATATATTGATATTGTTTCCCGCCTGCATATCTATGGCTTCTTTAGCTTTTAACGCAGAGCCTGCTATATTGATATCCGCTTCTTGCGAGCTAAGCATTATATTTTTAGCCCTTATGCTGGTAGGTACTACGCTTTGATTTAGAATTTTAGTAGTAGTGCTTTTTTTAGACGCAAAGCCCTTCTCTTTAAATTCGCTCTCGTAGTAGTTGCTATCGACATCCCCACTTAGATTTATGGAGTTCTTTGCCTGCAGCAAAGCATCTCCGTTATGCGCATTAATATCCGCTCCGCTTATGGCTATACCGTCCGCTTTGATTAAGATATTATCTTTGGCGTTAAGTTTGGAGCTTGTATTCTTAACGATATCCTCTTTATAGTATCCGCCCTTGCTTTTAAAGTTATAGCTTAGCTTCTCCTCCGCGCTATTTATATTTACGTCCTTTGCGGCGTTTAGGATTAAATTTGCAGCCGAGTCTATGCTTGCTCCGCTTACGTATGCCAAGAAAGCTTGAGCGCTTAGGCATAGCAGCAGAGTAAAGATATGTAGGATAAATTTCATTCTACCAGGTCTAATCCGGGTTTAATCATAGTCGAAGTCGTCCAAATCGTATCCGAAAATATGTAAAGTTTTTAAAGCTAATTCTCTGACCTCTATCCAAGACTTATTCTGATATACTAGATAGTCACCATCTTCTTCCCCCTTTAATATACTGTCATCTTCAGTGTACTTATCTATAAGCTCCTTAAGTTCTCTTAGCGCATCCCTCTCGTATGGTAAGAAACAAAATTCAAACCGCTCCAATAAAGCGTTCTTGCATTCGGTATATAAGAGTTCCGCCATTTCCGACGGATCTTCATATTTATTGATTGTGGGATGAACGATATATTTGTCCTGATATTCCAAAGAAGCCATTCGACTTAGACGGCACATAAGAGTACCTTTCCTAAATATCTCTTTTCCGTTAATTTGCATTTGGGTTTCCTTTTTATTTAAGCGCTGTCTCCGTAAGCTTAATATAATAGGTCAAAGTCGCCTAAATCATATCCGAAAATATGCAAGGTCTTTAAGGCCAACTCTCTGACCTCTATCCAGGATTTGTTCTGATAGACTAGATAATCGTAGGTATCTCCTTCTAGCAGGCTTTGATCTTTAAAGTATTTATAAATAAGCTCTGCAAGCTCTTTTAAGATCTCTCTTTCATAGGGTAAGAAGCAGAATTCAAATTTTTCGTCAAGGGCTCGCCAGCATTCATCACATAGTAGTTCCGCCATTTCTGATGGGTCTTCGTAAGATTTAGCTGTGGCATGCACTAGATATTTATCTTGATGTTCCAAAGAAGCCATTCGGCTTAAATAAAACATAAGACCGCCTTTCTCAAATATCTCTTTTCCGTTAATTTGCATTTGGGTTTCCTTTTATTGGGATGTGGGTTTTGCCCACATTATATCGTAATATATTTTTAAAATTCTCGCAAAAATTATCATTTTATAAAACTACTATTTTAAAAGCGTAATTTGTTTTAAAGCCTTTTTCGCGCACTCCCTTAGATCCTCTTCACTTAATGAATCGCCTACCGTATCATCACCCCTCAACTCTTCGTCTGGTTCGAATTCATCGATGTCAGTAAGAAGTCTATTAAGCGGCTCATAATATTCATCGGGAAAATTTTTATCATTCATAAATTTATCCCAATATATCTTTTCAAATTTAAATACGTCGATTCTGTTTTGCAAAAAATCCTCTATTATTTTTATATATTCCTCTATCATTGACCCTCTTTCGGTATATTTTTAATCGCCCGTCGCTTTAATACTTAGAACCGACCATAGATTACTACCTATATTCACGCCTTCGCATAAATTTTTTATAATTGTTAAGTCGTTAGAAGAAATTTTTATATCATATTCATACATTTGAACTAAAAAATCTTCCAGCGCTATACCATATTCTCCAGCCCTAACCAGCTCTTTCAAATAAATTACAAAGTCACACCGACCGACTCCGGCAAATTCATCTTCGTAATTACGGAATAAATTTAAAAATATCGAATTGCCATGTCTCATTCACTACTTTCCTTAAATTTATTTATCACTGCTACCTCATAATCTTCTAGCTTCGAATTTCTATTTGAATATCAAGCAAGTCATCGTGATCTGGGTATTTAGCGGTTTCTGAGAGCGTAAATTGTATCACGTCTAGCAACTGCCTAGCCAGATCGCTGTATTTTTTCTTGAATGCATCAAAATGTAAGAAAATTAGCTTTAAATCGTCTCGAACGCCCTGCTTATTTTTTAAACCGTATCGTGAGTTTTCCTCTTTTTCCTCGATATATTCGCTATAGCTTTCCCATTCCTCCTTATCTTCATATTGCTCCCATTCTTCCTCGCTGTAGTCTTTCCATTCTTTAAATCGTAGAAACCAAAAAAAGTCCGCGAATGCATCAGGACCGATACGCAGCGGCAAAGAAAGCTTTTCAGATAAATATGAGTATAACTTATTCTCTATTTCTTTGGGACAATAATCATGCCACTCATCGATATATCTTCTGTATTTTTGCAACTCGTCAAAGTCAATCACTACTTCTATCATTTTTCCTCACCCCAACTATGCTAACGCATATTTTCTTAAAATTCTAAAAATCAAACAAACGTAAATTAACGCAAACTCGCCTTTATTAAATTTTAGTACAAATCAGACCAAAAAGGCACATACGGGCATTTTCCGACCGGCTCAAGAGGATTTTTGCTAAATTCCCTCAAAAAGTAGTCATATAAATTTTTCCCATAATAGATGACGTCGGTATAGTATATAGATAAGACCGGTGGATCCGGTAATTTAATACACGGCATATACCTATGAGAATATATAGGTATAATCTTAGGCGCTATTTTGGCTGCTTCTAGTATAATGGCTCGCTTGCGAGATTGGTCTTCGGGCATCGGACCCCATTTTTGCGTATTCCAATAGCCCTCATTTGGAAAAATTTCATCAATAGGATCGTTTTTTAAATATTCAAAGACGTAGTTCATAGCCTGCTTTATCTCCTTTATATTTTCATCGCTAAAGTCTCTCCAATTATAAAATTCTACCGAAATAGGCAATGTATATGACAAAAAATCTCTTAGGCTTTTTGGAAATTTAAACTCATAAATTTGCTCTATTTTGTCTATTTCGCTCTCTTTCAAACCATCGCTCAATTCTATGCCGCTCTTTTCTAGCAGCTCTTTTATTTGCTTATACATATTCTATTTTATCCTTATAAGGCTTTTAGTCGTAGTTGAAGTCATCTAAATCATATCCGAAAATTTTGATTGTTTTTAAGGCCAACTCCCTGACCTCTATCCAGGACTTATTGTGATAGACCAAATATTCATAATCTTCTACGTATAATGATCTATCGTCCTTAAAGTTTTTAAGAATAAGAGACCTAAGCTCTCTTAGCGCATCCCTTTCGTATGGCAAGAAGCAAAATTCAAATTCCTCCAATAGGGCATTAGCGCAAGAATCACATAAAAAATATACCATCTCCTTAGGATTTTCGCAATCTTCATCTGTAGCGTGCACAAGATATTTATCTTGATATTCTAAAGAAGCCATTACGCATAGTTTGTACAGAAGCACGCCCTTGCGAAATATATGTTTTCCATCAATTTGCATTTGGGTTTCCTTTTATTGGGATATGGGTTTCATCTAGCATTCTAAACTCGCATATTTTAATAAAATTTTCGGTCTTATATACAGTTCTATCTGCACCATTATGTCTATAGCAAAATTTTGTCCTATTTCTATAAATTCGCCATCTTTATTTCTTCTGATGTTTAAGGACTCGATGCATTCGGCGGTAAATTCCACAGCTGTCTCCCTGCCTGCTTTTATAGTAATTTCCACCCATCCCTCGACTATACAATATGTAAATATTAGCCCGTCTATTTCGAACGTATATTTTCCAATATCGCTATCTATTTCATCCGGGTAAAAACCAAAAAAATCGCTCATCTCCATCACGTCGAGATACGTTTTTATATATGTCATTTTATGCCTTCCTTTTGGGATGATAGTTATAAATTTTATACTTTAATCATGCCGAGAAAATAAATTTCATACAATTACATACACCGAGCTTTGATTAAATTTAGCCTCTGAAAAATCTACGATCTTTTCATTATCTCTTAAAGTATAAAGCTCGAAATCCGCGCTCAGCTCATCGATATTATAGAAATCCAAACATAAAGCAAATCTACTGTTCTCAATATCCATATTTTCGATCTTTTCCTTTACCAATTTCAAAAATAAAAGGCATTCTTTAATAAAATCATCTTCCTTTAAATTTGGATTTTTGATCTCCACTTCATTGATCGACCACTCAAAATCGCTTAAGCCTTGATATATTGAAGAATTAATTAAAATGTTCTCTGTTGTAGCTATTCTTTCCCTTTTAAGATTCTTGATAAAAAATATTCCTGTGTCAAGATAGATCAGGCCTTCGCGCAATAGCTGCTTTAATTGCGATATTTTCAGATCTTTGATTGAGCCGCTAAGAGCAATAAATTTAATTAAATTCGGATCGGCATACAAAGTTCCTCTTTTTATCTCTCTTACTTTTTGCGCTCTGGAAAATAGCTCTTCATTATTTTTAGGCAGAAGAAAAACCGCTTTGTTCAAATTAACCTCTTTTTTATCTATCGTCACTTTTGCCTTGCTGTTTTTCTCGCAAAATTTTAAAAAGTTGATTCCATATTTAATCTCGTCGTTTAGCCCTATACAGCCAAAACCCTTGCTATCATGCGGATAGACGGCTAAATTTAAACTCGGAAAAACTATAAAGCACCATTCGTTTATAGAATAATCATAGCACATTAAAAATTTAGCCAGCTCTTTTATGTCGTCCCATTTTAGAATATCCATTCTTATGCACATAGCGGGCAACGGATATTCTTTATCTCTAGCCAGAGAAAAATACTCATTTTGTTCTTGCAAAATTCCAAGATCTTTAAATTTATCGTATAACGGCTTTACCTGCGAGATTGCTTTATATTTTTTGTATGCTTTATTATCACACATTAGAGCGCTTACGATAAATACTTCATCGCTATATTTTCTAAAAAAGTTATCGAATAATTTTATCGCTAAGCTTACGCCGCTTAGCCAGCCCCTGCTTTCGATCTCAAAGAAACCGATCCAGTTTTTAGAAGCACTAAAGCTGCTAAAAATTTATATCGCTCAGCCTTAAACTACTATTTGTCAAATTTAATAACTTTTTCATTTTTATCCACCGTAATTTTTGCTTTTGCTAAATTATACACCTTATTTGCGAAGCAAAGATCATTTATATTAATTTTCATAGAAAAATTTGATTTTATAGAAATTTTCATCCCCTGAGGCAACCGCCAATAATAAGCTTTTTATACGGCGAAATCTATCGAAAATATTCGGCTTTGTATCTTCTTGATATTTATACGTTTTAAAACATTCGCTTTTTGCGTCTATATCTACGTCGCGCCAACTTCCGTTTAGAAATATATCATTAGAGATAGAAATAATGCCTTGCATTATTTCTGGGTCCAACTCCTTGTTTTTATAATGCCGCAAAATCTTTTTTAAATCGGCTTCCAATTTCCAATATTCATCATCGGACCATAGATTATTATCTAAAATCATACCTATGAACGAATTTGCATCATATCTATCATCAAATGCGGTATTTCTATAAAAATTTACAAGATTCATTGCATTAATCCTTTGGATTATACCAAAAACCGCTATTGCTAAATTCTTCTTTGAATACGATGCTGTTGCACAGAACCTTTAATCTTTCAAATCTATCATATATGCTAGGCACTACGCCGTCGCTGTTTTTCGCGCACAACATATTGCTTACATAAATTTCCGATTTATCCTCCACGCCGATAACATCATTAAATATCGCTAGTATTGCGATGAAAATTTCTCTTGGAAGCGTTTTTTTATGATAAAAGCTCAAAATCTGCATTAAAGTTTTATCTAACTCCCAATAGTCGCAATCCGACCAGGTTCTTTGATATATAAATTTCCCGACAAACGAATTGATGCTGAATTTATCAGAATTCGTTGAATTCTGGCATAAAAGCTCTAGGCTCATTAATCACCGTCCTTTTTCATTTATTCATTAAATTTAGCCATCTTTATGGCAAATTTGCGTTTATAAAAATTGATTATTCTCTATTTGATAACTCTTTAGATAGAATCTTTGAATCAGGATACAATTTTTTCAAAAATTCTATCTCTTCTTGATCTAGCTCATTTAAAACCTCTTCTGTCGGTCTTTCGCTTAAAATTTTTCCATAAACCAAACTCAATCGCTTATATGCGCGCGGGTTACCATTCTTTTCAAATTGCCTTATTATGACAATCCTGCACTCTTTTGTTATTTCGGTATCGCCCATAAAAAGATCTTTTATATCGCAAGAGGCGCTTTGCTCTTTATATAGATAAAATATCCACGCAAATAATATTATAGCGGCGGCAATAAAGTAAATTTTATTTTTCATGAAATCTCTTATTCTTTTGGTTTTTTATCCGTGCAATATAGATGTATGACTTCATCCATGTTAATCTCTTTTTCCTTTCCGATCCGCTCCGTACATAATGTGAAATTTCCCTCCCTCAAAACGCACTTTTTTAATAAACCAACTATAAAGTCGTTATTTGTGCATAGATCTAAATTTCCAGAATGAAATTTTTTAATAAAATTTAGCTCTTCTTTGTCTAATTCTTGCTGCGCCTTTTTATCTACACAATATCTATCTAAAAAATAAAATTCATAAAAATAGAAAAGTCGCCTATGCGCCCCGCTGTTGCCATTATTAGCCCGTCGTATCAATTTTAATCTGCATTTTTGCTCCATACGATTGTAGTTTTGCCTCAACATATCGTTAATATCACAAGGTGAAAAACTTAGCACCGAAAGAATAATATAAATATAAAGAAATATACTAATTATGATGAGAAAAAATTTCATTTTATATCCTTACTTATTTTTGGTTTTTTAGATATAACCGATCAATCATAGAATTTGCGATTTAATTAGTAATAAAAGTGGTGTCCTGCGTTGAATTTTTACAACCCTCAGAATTCCCCCGAACACTCGATTATAGAATATCCGTATATAGTCTTTTAAAAAACTATATAAAAATATTTATCGTCTCTTAAGGAAACTTTAAATAATAAGCAAAAATGAGTTAAGGAGTTTCAAGCCTTAAGAAATTTAGCTTAAGCCTTGTAGCAGCTCAAGGTTTAAAATCTTAAGGAGGCTGATTAATACATTTTCACTAAATGCCTTAAGCGCCCATCTGTAAGATGTTTGTTCTTTAAGGCAAAGAACAAATAAAAACAGATAGAGCTTAAAGCCTTCTTCGTCCTTATGAACAAGGGGATTATATTAGAAAGATCTTAAAAGCTTCTTAGCTCAAATTTATTAATCTCTTCTTTTACTTTCATTTACAGATAAAAAGTCTAAAGACTTAGAGGCTTCTTTAAAAGTATAGAGGAAGCTATGCTATTTTCTTGTATAGTATTAAGATAGCCAAAGACTTTTAAAATATGGGAGAGTGATTAAAAAATGATGGGTTGCCACCCTTAATACTTCATACCTAAATATCTTCAATATCCTTTAGATATTCAAGCATTCTATTAGAGCAAAGCCCAAAATATCAAAAGCAAGGCTACACATAAAATATCCTTAAAAGGGATAGGCTAAGAGGTTGCTCTATCTATGATAAAAGAACTGCTTTGGCAAATAATATCCCCACAAGCGATAAAAATATATTAAGATCAAATACTATTTATAATATAGTACTAGACAAAAAATACTCCTGAAAGAAATAAATAAAAGTTTATCCTACCCACTTAGATATAGAAAATTCTGTCTATATAATAACACCCCTACAAGGAATAATCGCAACGGCGGGTGGCAGACGAGCAAACGCTCCGCTAGCGACGAGCGAGACAGCCCCGTAACCTTTAACGGAGGCGCTACCTCCACGCGGCTTTTCAGATAGCCCCCTTGATCAAATTTAATGCACTTAGGCAATAAATAAAACGAAGAAGAAGGCTATCTAGGGAAAAAACTCTAGGGGCAAAAAGACGTTACATCTTTAGAATTTAGTTAAAACAGAAGCTTTTTAGATTAATGTGCGAAGCTATAACGCACCTCTGCGATTTTTCTTATTACCCCAAACCGCCAGCGGGGAACTAAAGATTAAGAATGCTTGATAAACGCTTAGGCTTATCAATAAAACATTACCGATAACGTAACCCATCGAAAAACCGTAATATATAAACTTTAAAGGTTACTTCAAAAGCCCAAAGGCTTTTTAACATATAAAACATTCTTTCTCCTTAGTAAAAACGTTATAAGATATTTCAAAAATACCTTATGAAAACAATATAGCTGAAAAACAAAAAAATGATATGAGCTGCTTTAAAAGACGGGGGTTGTTTTAATAAACATGGATCTAAAGGTAATGAAGGAACCTGGTAAACCTAAGATTATAAAGGTAAAGTAAGCTTATGAGAGCTGGAGAGCAATGAAGCACAACCTACAAACCGAGCATTAAAAGATATGAAAGCTTAATATGCAATATGCAAGAAATTCCTAGTAAAAAGCGTAAAACTAAAAGAATAGAAATACTTCAGAATTTATATAATCTATCGCGGCCTTATCCTCGCAAGCACTCGTCTTTAGTATCAAAAAAGACGAGTGCTCCAAAAGAAAGCAATACGCTAAAATGAGGATGAGCGCTTAGGAAAGGAGTAGTAAAGAAGTAATATGCATAAAGGGAAAGCCAGCGCTTTTTTAAAAGAGATTAAAGGTAGCTCGCATGTTCTTAATTATCCGTGCAAATCCACCTCTGATTCTAAACCCATACTGTGAATTCTGCTCATAACTTTCCAAAATTTCACCGAAATTACGGCAGGCTAGAGAATGATAAGCCATGGATAGGTTTCGCTATAGCCCCCTACTTTACCATTTTTCCGCTTATCCGGAAATTTCTAAAACACATGGCATATAGACTTAAAGGCGCTATCCATAGTAGGAATGTGATCTTAAGGCTCAATTCTATACTTAAGAATAAAATTTAAGCTCCTTATGGCATTATAACATTTGTGGATTTGGCGTTGGTGGAGTGCGTAAGCTTCTCAATAGGTTTAGAATAAAAGACCCTGTATATCCCAAACTGCATAAAACCTTATAAGAAGCCATCCCTTTAGTTTGTTTTTACCTTCTTAAAATTTAAACCCCAACCCCTTTAAATAACCTAGCCACCATGTTAGAACCCTACGCGTATTCTCAATATTCGTAGCTTTGTTATAAATCTTTTGTATCTCTCTTTGTGCATGAAAAAGGGTACGTTCAATGCTATAAGGATCCAGCTTGTTCTCATGTATTTTCTCATATGCAAAGGTTTCTAGTATCTTTCTAAAAGAGTGAAAAACCAGTCTATTCTTAGCTATTACGGGAGCATAGGTTTTAAGCGCTTTAACTAGAGTCATATCGCTTAGTACCTCTCCTTGCGTATTGGCAAAGCATAACGGGCAGCTGCTATTATGAGCGTGTAACCTTTGCAGCCATTGCCCTACTTCTCTAGGAAGCCCCAGATGTTCATCTCCATTGCTTTTTACCTTATTCTCATCTTGCGGGAATAGTAAGTAGTATTCTCCATCATCGTCCACTTTTAAATGCTCATGGGTTAAATTTCTTACGTTTGAGCTTCTTAATCCGGTAAGTAGTCCAAAGATCAAAGCATTCTTGACGCCTATTTGGTGAGGATAGTTCATGATAAATTTGATAAGTACGGTTAAATCCAAGTCATCTTTTATATATGGGTATTCGCTACGACGAGGTATATTATAAAAGTCCTTAAATACCTCTTCTGCAAATAATGGATTTTTAGAAATATCTCTTATGCGAGCATATCTGAATAGTCTTTTAATAAGTTTGAATAAAATTTCCAAGGAGGCGTACTTCTCATTATCGTAATAATAATCCAGTATCGGCATAATATCCTTTTTGCTTATCTTGTTTATATCTTTGTCGCAAATATCCCTTAAAGCTTTAAAGCTCATATCTCGTCTTTTAGAAGTTGCTAATGCAACATTGCCGTTATGTCTGCGAAACTGTCTATAAACGCTTGCCAGAGTATTTTTAGCAGGGATCAGCTTGGCAGAATCATCTATCATTAAACCTTTAAGAGTTTCCTTGGCTTCATTAAGACTTATCTCATCTGCACTACCTAAAGACTTAATCAGCTTACCGCCTATTGAGTAGTGATAGTGCCTATGGATTGTTTGCTCTCCCTTTTTATTAAATGAGCGGTAAAATCTAACTGCTATATGCTCATCTATCATTTCTACCATAGTATTTTTGCGATAAGGCAGGGAGAAATTTCTGATCACTTTATCGGGGTTCGTTTTAAAAGCCGGATCGTCTTTAATTTTAGAAAAAACCTTCATAACTACTTATCCTTTAAAATTTAATATAGTTTCATAGGACAAATTATAAAAGTTTCCAAAGAGTTTAACAAGCTTAAGAGCTACTATACATTTTTTAATATATAGTAG
>NZ_CALIJF010000112.1 GCF_938018035.1 uncultured Campylobacter sp.
CTAGCACAGGCTTTGCGCGAAATAGCGCAAAAAGGCTTTGCGCATCGTTCTGCCCTAGCCTAGCGGGTGCGCCGCGCACCGCCGCAAGCTCCGGCGCAAAAACTTCGTCCAAAAAGCTAGGTCTTACGAATGTCACGCCGCCGAAGCACGCCGCATCGTAAGCCTTGCCGCAGACGGCAAAACTCAAGCGCAAAAAATCATCCTCCGCGCTAAATACCGCTTCGCAGCCGTCCTGCACCACTCGCAGCGAGCTTAGACGAAATAAAAGTCTGCGCGTAGCAAAGCCTACGCCCCTGCTGCATAAAAACTCCAGCAGCTCGCGCCCAAAAACCTGCGAGCTAGCGCCTATGCTGACGCTCGGGCGGGCATAAACGGATACTTTGCCGGTGCGAGTGAAATACCCGCGCCCATCGCAGTGCTCGCAGCGAAAATCACCCGCACCGCCGCACTTTTCGCAACGCAATCTGCCCGCACCGCCGCAAACGGGACAAATGCGCGAGCCGCTACCGCCGCAGCTAGCGCAGGGAATGAAGCGATAGCCCATAGAATTTGACGCAGAGCCTGCAGAATCGCCTCCAGAAAGGCCGCGCGCATGAGCGTCCGTAGAGCTTAATGCCGCACGGCTATAGCCACCGGCGCCCTTGCAAGTGGGGCAGATCAAGCGCCCGCGCCCGCCGCAGTTAGCGCACGGCGCCTTGCCTGCGCCTTCGCAGGCTTTGCAGCGCCTCCTGCCCGATCCGCCGCAATGCTCGCAACGCAGCTGAACGCTAAAGGGCTTAAAATCTTGGAATTTTATGATTTGATCCGCATTCGTAGCGGCTTTTTGGGGATCTGCACGCAGGCGTAGCATAAAGGCCTCGCTTAGCTCCGCATCAATGCTTGCCGCGCGTAGGCACTCGCGCGCATGAGCCTCGAACTGCGCGATATCTGCGAAATGCAGCTGAGCGCGCTCGCCGCCACTTATCTGCGAGACGCTAAACTTGCCGGCAAAGTCGTAACGCACACCAAGCCTCACGCTAAATCCATAAAACTCGCGATCAAGCTCGCGCAGATCGGCGCCGCCGCTACGCGCTAGTGCTTTGAGCCTAGCGACAAACGCCTCTGCAAGCTCCTCTTTATCCAGCTTGTCCATGATCGCTCCTTTCTTGCGGACGCGCCACAAAGCCACGCCGCATAAATTTTAAAATTCCTTTATTAAGATCCTGCAAATTTTAGCATTTCATATAATTATACCGCGAAAGGGAATTTTAAAATTCCAAAATCTCACGCAGGATAGAATTTAACGCCATTGCGCGCCGTAAAATCTCGCTGCAAATCAAAGCTCTAAAATATAGCTCGACGCGGAATCTCGCACTGCGGCGCGGCGACGTACATAACTGCCGCAACAAATACGGCGCGAACGGATAGCAAAATGGAGCCGCGAGGCATACGGCGCCCGAGTGATGGCAGCGGGCATGCAAGACTTTAATTCCGCAGCAGCGCGTAATTTGGCTCGCGACGATGCGCGATACGGCATAACACACAGCAAATTTCGCGGCCTCTTGAAATTTTAAATTTCACGGCTAACTCGTGCGTACGGCATGAAATTTAAAATTTTACGACAGCTATGGCGCGGCGCGCAGCGATCTAAATTTTATGACAAGCAAGCGGCGCGCAAATTCCAATCCCGCGCGACAATCAGGCGACGGGTGCGTGTAGTGCAATTTAATTTACGAGCGCATAGCCGACATATTATCGCACAAATTTAGTCACAGCTGGCAGCACGGCGCGAAATTTCATTGCTGCGACGCATCGGCTCGTAAAATTTAGCTCGCCTGCCGCACAGCTATAGCCGCCTGCGCCTTTGCAAGCAGAGCAGATCAAGCATCCGTGCCCACTGCAGGCGATGCACGGTGGTGTGTAAAATTTAATCTGGGCGCCGCAAACCTCACGCCGGCACGACCGATCGCGCGAGCGTAAATTTAGCTCGCCTGCCGCATAATTTAACTCTCGGCGGTGCATGTCGCGGCGCAAGCGCGAATTTTAGATCGTGCGGCGATCTGCTGCGCGACCGACGGATTAATTTCACGGTGCGCTCGACATGAAATTTAGAATCTCGTAGCGACACATAACACTGTGCGCAGCCGCGTGAAATTTTGAATTTCACGGCGAGCTTATGCATTATGAAATTTTAAATCTTGCCGCGATGAGCTCGCAAACTCGCGAGCGGCTCGGTTTAAAATCTTGCGCCCAGTTTTTGCGCGGAATTTTGCGAGCAAAATTTCAAATGCCAAACCCACGCAGGTTTCGCGCCGAATTTCTGCGTAGATCTTGCGCGAAATTTAATGAAATTTCGCGGGTCGAGATCGACGCACCGAAACCCGAATAACCCGAATAACCCGAATAACCCGAATAACCCGAATAACCCGAATA
>NZ_CALIJF010000113.1 GCF_938018035.1 uncultured Campylobacter sp.
ATCTGCGTAGCAGCGCTCAAAATCGCGCGTGTAGTAGGGATCGGCGATTTGTAGGCGTTCGGAGTCGGTTAAATTTAAACCGGCGCCTTTTAAATTTAAGCTGGCTTGTTTTAGCGCGCCTTTAAAATTTAGCGCGGTGTAGTCTGTAAAATTTCCCTCTTTAAATTCCAAAAGAAATTTTACCTTAGCCATATCCTTGCCGCGAAAAATTCGCCACAGCGAGTGCATATTTTCATCATCCATGCAAAGAATTAGATCGTAGCGCTCGTAGTCTGCGGGCGTGACCTGCACGGCGCGATGCGCTACGAGCGGCACCTTTTGCTCTTTTAGCACGCGCTGCGTTTCGTAGTAGGGCGGCGAGCCGATCTCGTCGGTGTGCGTCGCCGCAGAATCTACGCTCACGCGCGCACTTAGGCCGCTTTGATTAATAAAATTTTGCATCACGGATTGCGCCATTGGCGAGCGGCAGATGTTGCCGTGACAGACGAAAAGTAGCCTCACGCGCGCCTACTGCGTGATGATGTCGTAGTTTTTCGGGATTGCGGGCTTAAAGATCGCCTCGTTTACCGGCGCGTTTTTGCGGACGTTGCTTAGATTTATGACGACCTTATTGTCCATTTTATCGGTATAGCTGATCTTACTCGGCAGATCACCCTTTAGCTCGATGAGATATTTCACATCGTCGAAGCTCGCCTCATAAACGCCGTTTTTATTTGGCTTTGCGTTCGCTAGGATCGCAGTTAAATTCGGCGTTTCTTTAATATTCGTGATGATAGCCTGCTCGAGTTCGGGCTCGATTACGACGACCTTTGTGAAGCTAAAAAATATATTTTTTATCGTAGGGGTCTTGTAATGCCACACGGCGTGCTCTTTTGTGGCGCTAAAATCGCCGCCGTAGCTGATTTTCGCATCGTCGCTCTGCACGGTTTGCGAAAAATTTGCGCTCAGAGTGTTGAATTCTATCCCGCTTGCGAATGCAAAAATGCAGCTTGCCGCTAAAGAAATAAGAGTTTTTTTCATAAATTTTGCCTTTATTTTTGAAAATTTGCGCGTATTATAGCCGTTTTTCTAGGATTTAATTAAATAGAAACTAAAAATATGTTAATATGCGCGGTTAAAATTTTAAAACTAAGGTTTGAGATGTTTAAAAAGGTCATCCACGGGATTTTCGGTACTAAAAACGATAGGATCGTCAAACAATACGCCAAGCGCGCAGCGCAGATCAGTGCGCTTGAAGAAAACTACGCGGCGATGGACGATGCGGCGCTTAAGGCGGAATTTGAAGCGTTAAGAGCGCAAGTTCGCGCGGGCGAAAAGAGCACGGACGACGTGCTTAACGAAGTGTTTGCTATCGTGCGAGAGGCGGGCAAAAGAGTGCTAAATATGCGCCACTTCGACGTTCAGCTGATAGGCGGTTTGGTGCTAAACGACGGCGCGATTGCCGAGATGAAAACGGGCGAAGGAAAGACCCTCGTAGCGACCTTGGCGGTAGTGCTAAATGCGATGGAGGGCAAAGGCGTTCATGTCGTGACCGTAAACGACTACCTAGCTAAGCGCGATGCTACGCAAATGGGCGAGCTATATGAATTTTTAGGACTTAGCACCGGTGTGATCGTAGGCGGCGAATACGATGACGCCAAGCGCAAGGCTGCGTACGCGTGCGACATCACTTATGGCACAAACAACGAGTTTGGCTTTGACTACCTGCGCGATAATATGAAATTTAGCGCGGATGAAAAGGTGCAGCGTGGGCATCATTTCGTAATCGTCGATGAAGTTGATAGTATTTTAATCGACGAAGCCAGGACGCCACTTATCATCTCTGGCCCTACGAACCGCACCCTGGACGGCTACATCAAGGCAAACGAAGTAGCTCGCCAAATGATCCGCGGCGAGGCGCCAGCCGATCCGAAAGGCAAGGCGACGGGTGATTTTACCGTAGATGAGAAAAACCGCGCCGTTTTGATTACAGAGGCAGGAATTTCAAAAGCCGAGAAGCTTTTTGGCGTCGATAACCTCTATAGTCTCGAAAATGCCGTGCTTAGCCACTACCTTGATCAAGCACTTAAGGCGAATTATCTATTTGAAAAGGACGTGCACTACGTCGTGCGCGACGGGCAGGTCATAATCGTGGATGAATTTACGGGTCGTCTTAGCGAAGGTCGCAGATTCAGCGAAGGCTTACACCAGGCTCTTGAAGCTAAAGAGGGCGTGCAGATCCAAGAGGAGAGCCAAACTCTTGCCGACATTACCTTTCAAAACTACTTCCGCCTTTACGAAAAACTCGCTGGTATGACGGGTACGGCACAGACGGAAGCAACGGAATTTTCTCAAATTTACAAACTCGAAGTAGTCTCTATCCCTACGAACGTGCCGGTCATCAGAAAGGATCAAAACGATCTTATCTACAAGACCGAGCGCGAGAAATTTGACGCCGTCATAAATGAGATCAAGCGGCTAAATTCCAAAGGTCAGCCCGTGCTAGTGGGTACGGCGTCGATTGAAAAGAGTGAGAAGCTGCACGAGCTTTTGGTTAAAGAAAACATCGCGCACTCCGTGCTAAACGCCAAAAATCACGAGCGCGAGGCGCAGATCATCAAAGACGCGGGCGTAAAGGGCGCCGTAACGATCGCTACGAATATGGCGGGACGCGGCGTGGATATCCGCATAGACGATGAAGTGCGCGCTTTGGGCGGGCTGTATATTTTAGGTACCGAGCGCCACGAAAGTCGCCGTATCGATAATCAGCTCCGCGGACGAAGCGGGCGCCAAGGTGATCCGGGCGAGAGTAGATTTTTCTTAAGCTTGGAGGATAATCTGCTTAGAATTTTTGGCAGCGACAAGATCAAAAATATCATGGATCGCTTGGGTTTGAAAGACGGCGAACATATCGAATCAGGCATGGTTTCGCGCGCCGTAGAAAACGCGCAGAAAAAGGTCGAGAGCTTGCATTTTGAAGCGCGTAAAAATATCCTAGAATACGACGACGTCGCAAACGAGCAGCGCAAGACGATCTATAAATATCGCAACGAGCTTTTGGATCCCGACTACGATCTGAAAGATAAAATCATCCAAAACCGCGAGGAGTACATCTCTAGCGTGCTTGAGGAGCTTGAAATTTTCGACGGCGCAAATATCAAAGAGGTCGATAAATTCCCGATCGTCGCCAAAATCGCTCAAGAAACGGGCGAGGTACTCGAAAACAGCGAGCTTGAGAAGGTCGATGATTTCAAAGAGCTGAAAGAAAAGATCATCGGCGCGCTTGCCGTTTCGTATGAAAACAAGATGGCGCCGATCGATCCGCAGCAGCGCAAAAGTATCGAAAAGATGCTTTATTTGCAGATCGTCGATCGCGACTGGCGGGAGCATCTGTATCAGATGGATATCCTAAAGGCAGGCATCGGACTTCGCGGCTACAACCACAAAGACCCGCTTACGGAGTATAAAAAGGAGAGCTACAATCTCTTTATGGAGCTCGTGATGCGCCTCAAATCCGATAGCATCCGCTTGCTGCATTCGATTCAGTTCAAATCTAGGGAGGAGATCGAAGCCGAGCAGCGTGCGATGCAGGAGCGCATGGAGAGCTCAAACGCCAAAGAGCTCGCCGCCGCAAGCACGAATGAAGCGCAGCTAAAGGGCGCAGAAGAGTTTGGCGACAAAAAGCCTAAGCGCAACGATCCTTGCCCTTGCGGTAGTGGCAAAAAATACAAAGACTGCCACGGCAAGGGCGGTCCGAAAAAAGGCGGCTTTGCGAGGTAGGCGCGGCGCTCGATCGTAAGTATCGTGCGATCAGTGATCTTGATTGTGAGCATTGCGCAATTGGCGCTTTTCAATCTTGCTTTTGTATTTAGTGGATCAGTCGAGGGCGAAGGCGTCATAAAATTTTAAAGGGGAGTTTGATCGCGAGGCGGCGTGGACGGAAATTTAAAAAGAGCTTGTTCGCGAGGCGGCACGAACGGTGCGCAAAGCTGCGCGATGGGGCGGAATTTTGGTTTTGAAATTTTTAAAATTTCAAAACGTGCCTGATGCTTTGTTGCATATTTTTCATGGCGCTGTTGCGGTGTGCCGTGCTGCAAAACGTAAGCCAATCAGCGCGTGATACTTAAATTTAATACGCGGCTAGGACACTGCGCGGCATTAAAATTTTAAATTTATGCGATTGCGGGCAAGCTTGCAAGCAGACTCCGCCTTTAAATTTTAAGAATTTCAAAATTCTAAAAAAGTTTTAAATTTCTAAAATTTTAAAATTTCGAGGCGTTTGAAATTTTAAAATTTAGAATTCGGGTTTAAAATTTCGAGGTTTTGGCAAGACGATATGTTTGATTTGCCGTATCGGATATCTTGGGGGCGAATTTCATTGCGTATAAATAGATTTCGGCGTGATTTTAAATTTTCAAAGCCCGCCGGAGTTTTTATATTTGAAGGCGCAGAACCCGTTTTTTGGAATTTTAAAATTCCAAAATACTTAAAATTTCACATAGAATTTAGCGCTAAATTTTATGTGAAATTTTACAAGGACGGCTTTTTTGGTAAAGTATTTATTATTCAAATATCTCAGATTCGACCGCTCTCAGCCCTTTATTACGCTTTCGGCACTGCTTGCGTTCTTGGGCGTCGGCGTGGGGCTTACGGTGCTGATCGTCGCGATGGCGATAATGAACGGTTTCGATAAGGAATTTGAGCGCAAGCTCTTTACGATGAACTACCCGATCACGATCCACAGCCACTTTCGCGGCGGTATTTCAAAAGACGACGTGGAGGGGCTGCGGGCGGACTTCCCCGATCTGATTTTTAGCCCGTATATCAGCTCGCAAGTCATCGCCAAAAGCGGCGAGAAGCTCGAGGGCGGGCTGATTTTCGGCGTAAATTTAAACGACGAAAAGCGCATCAACTCCGTCGTCGCAGCAGGCGCCAAAGACGCCAATCTAACGGACTACGGCATCATGATAGGGCGCGGGATCAAGGACGAGTTTGTGCTGGACGAGGGCGAAAAGATCACGATGATCTTTACGAAGAGCGATCCGGGCGGCTTTGCGCTAATCCCCAAGATGAAGCGTTTTGATGTGCGCGCGGATTTCAGCTCGGGGCTGATCGCCTACGACAAGGCGTATTCCTACGCGGACGCGAGCGATCTAGCCAAAATTTTAGGCTACGACGAGGGGACATTCGACGGCGTGCATGTTTTTTCAAACGATCCGTTTAAGGATCTGGAGCGCATTAAAAAAAGCCTCCCCGGCGGTGCTAGCGCCGTGGGCTGGTGGCAGCAAAACGGCAATTTCTTCAGCGCCCTTGCGCTTGAAAAACGCGCACTTTTCATCGTGCTGATGCTAATAATCCTAGTCGCGAGCCTAAATATCGTAAGTTCGCTTCTGATGACCGTGATGAACCGCCGCCAAGAGATCGCGCTTTTACTTAGCCTGGGAGCCAGCAAAAAGGAGGTCAAAAGGACCTTTTTTGCGCTCGGAGCCACGATCGGCGGCGGCGGCATCATATTCGGGCTCATTTTGGGCTTATTCGGCGTGTGGCTGCTCGGAAGCTTCGACATCGTAAATCTGCCCGCCGACGTTTACGGAAGCTCGAAACTGCCGATGGAGCTTTCGCTAGGCGATTTAGCGATGATTTTGATCGGCGCGGTGCTTATCGTGGCTCTTTCGTCATGGTATCCGGCCAAAAAAGCCACGCAGATCGACGTGCTGCAAACACTGCGCAACGAGTAAATTTAAACGCGGTGCCTTAAAATTTGGCGAAATTTTAAAATTTCGTAGCGGCGCGGTTGTATTTAGCAGTGTATTTAGCGCGGCATTTCGGCGAGCATGTGGCGGAGGCTGCGCGATCTTACGGCGCGAGTTTGCGCTGTATTAAATGCCGCACAAATACGATTAGCGCCCTTAGAGCTGCGCTCTTTGCAGCGAGATCGCAACCCGCGCAAAGCCTAAATTTTGATAAACTTGCATTGCTCGAATTAGTCAAAATTTTAAATTTCAAAGGGGATAAAATTTTTATGAGCGCTTTTCTAAATTTTGTAAAATTTTACAATCAGCCAAGGATGAAATCATAAAAATTTTGAAAGGATTTATGGTGAAAAAGATCGTTTTGTTTC
>NZ_CALIJF010000114.1 GCF_938018035.1 uncultured Campylobacter sp.
GATCACGCCGAAGGAATAAATTTTAGCCGCTTGACTTTTTAGGCTCGGCGAGATTAGGGCGTTTCAGTAAAATTTAATCGTTTCGATAAATTTTGATTATTTCGATGAAATTTGATCGTTTTGCGTGACGTGCTCGCCTTGAACGATTTCGTAGAGCCTTCTTTAAAATCCGTAAATTTTGAAAGCAAAATTTACGGATTAAATTTACTTCGATATTGCAGCTCTCTCGGTTCGCTAAAATAGCGAAATTACCGAAGCCAAAGCCGCCTTTTGCCTTTAAATTTCTATCCGTCATTTCGCGCCCCGCTAAATACATATCAAAACCGCCGCTAAGATAAAATTTTAAATGCTTCGTAAGCCCCAAAGGATAAAATGCGCCAAAATTTTATAAAACGGGGATTTCATGAGAGACTACGACAAAGAGCGGGCGGGCAAACCGTTGATCGTCGAGAATAATTGGTTCTTACGCGCCGAAATTACCGGTATGCTTTCATGCATTATATTTTTTGTCCTAGTTCTACTAATTTTGATCTGCTCATCTCCTGAAGATGCTATGAGGGAGTTTTCTAGAAGGACTGGGATAACGATAGCATGTTCCGGATTTTATATGTTATTTTCGGTCATTTGAAATTTTTACGCTCTTTAACTAAAAATAAAACTTACAGCAAAATTTATGATGATCGCATAGAATATGAATTTATCGACTATCAGGGCAACAAAGATCTGCTAACCGTGCCGTTATCCGGGAGCGAAATAATTACACATGCCTATATTCCGATTTTTGTAACTTTTCATCCAGAAAATCGCGACTCCGTAGATAAGATGTTCTACCCGTTAAATTTTATTCTAAATTCCATTAGAAGCCTGATTTTTTACACCCTATCTCTTTTTAAAATACGAAAATACCTAATATTCAGATTTGACGACTTATTTATCTGCGTAGAAAGCAATCCATCTATAAACGAGAGCTTTAAAAGTGCGGGATTTAATAAAGATACTTTAGTATGCAGCCTAATTAGCCATAATAAAAAAATTTTTGATAAGGAGATTAAGGACGCCTGAGAACAATGCAACGCGACACGAAATTTCTGATGAAGCAAAAGCCGCTATTTCAATAGCAAAGTAGTAACCGCTAGTAGATTGTTTCTATGCACTGAAGAGAAATTAGGGCGCTATGGCGCCCTAATCCCTACTTCGCCCCCTTAGGCGGCATAAATGCGGTTAGTTTGATATCCTCGCCCGCCTTGTGTTTATAAAGCTCGATATCTACCAGCGCCGTGTGGGAGATGTTACCGTTGGCAAGCTCGCTCGTAGGCAGATCGATCGTAAGCACGTTCGGATTTCCGTTTTTGCAAAGCCCCTCGGCGTTAGGATCGTACCACGCGCCTTCGAAGATCTGCACCACGCCGCGCATTATGTCGCTGCTCACGTTGGCTCCCGCCAAAATTTCGCCGCGAGCGTTATACACGCGCACCAGATCGCCCTGCTTGATGCCGAGATCCTTAGCGTCTTCGGTATTGATCAGCACCGGCTCGCGATCCGCGACGGCGTATCTCTTGCGATTTGAGGTATTGCTCTGCTGCGAATGCAAGCGGTCATACGGATGGATGCTAAGCAGATGAAATTTCGCAGGCTTATCCTTCATCCCGAGCCACTCGACGGGCTCGAACCACA
>NZ_CALIJF010000115.1 GCF_938018035.1 uncultured Campylobacter sp.
TGATAGCGGGCTTTCACCAGCCGGGCGATCTTAGCCCGTACGGCGCGTCGATCCCAACTCTAGCATTTTTAATTAGCAAAATTTTACCTGTCAGCTTAAACAGCATTACGATCTATATGAGCGTATTTTTGGCGCCGCTAGTGGCCGTGCCGATTATTTTGATAGCAAGAGAGTATAGGATCCTGAGCGCCGGCATCATCGCGGCGCTGCTTGCCACCATATTGCCGGGATATTATATGAGGACTTTAGGCGGGTATTTTGATAGCGATATGCTAAATGTTACTCTGCCGCTGCTAACGCTATGGGCTTTGATTAGGCTCATAGAGCGAAGCGAGCAGAGTAGCTTTATTTTACCTGCCGTTTTTACGGTGATTTATGATTGGTGGTATCCTAGCTCGTATTCTTTAAATATGGCGATTATAGTGATATTTTTAATCTATACTTTGATTTTTAATAGACACAATGAGGAAAATTACAAAGCGATTATTCTTATGGTCGCAGCGGTCATAAAATTTAGCGCGTATTACGAAGGTGAGACAATAATTGTAAATTATATTTTATTGTTCAAAATCGCACTCATTGCATTGCTATATTTTTTAATGATTAAAATTCCAAGTCATAAAAGCAAAAAAGCTCTTTGGATTTTGGGTACGATCGTCGCAATTACGTTCGTCATATTCGGCGGACTTACGCCCATAGCAGTGCAGCTTAAAGCTTACGTCTTAAAGGATGTAAGCAAAGAAGAAATTTTCTACTTCTACGGCGTTAGGAATACGGTTAATGAGGTAGAAAACGCTAATTTCATGAAATTTGTGCTTGAATCTAGTGGGCATCTATTTATATTCATATGTGCAGTAGGGGGACTGGCTCTATTGTTGATAAAATTCCGTTCGTTCATCTTAACCTTGCCGATGATAGCGCTTGGAGTTTTAGCACTTTTCGGTGGAACTCGCTTTACAATGTACGCTACACCGATGATAACGCTTGGATTTGCTTATTTCATATATTTCACGCTGAATTACTTTGAAATACGCACCTGGCTTAGAAGTACTTTGTTGGCTATTTTAACTTGTTTAGCGATAATGCCTAGCATAGATTTTATTTATAAATTCCGAGTTGCGCCTACGCTTACGAAAGACTCCATAACGCCTCTTGCAGAGCTAAAAAATAAAGCCAGCAGAGAGGATTATGTGCTATCGTGGTGGGATTACGGTTATTTAATCAGATATTACTCCGATGTAAAAGTAGTAGCTGATCCCGGAGGTAGACAGGCGGGAGAATACACTTTTATGAGTGCGTTTTCCTTTAATAAAGATGAGGTAAGCTCTGCTAATATGGCAAGGCTTAACGTAGAATATATACAAAAGTTGCAAGGTAAAAAATTTGATCCTAAACTGGAAGATAAATTTAAACTAAATCTATATCAAATTCAAAAAGATTATGGCGAAGCCGATATCAATAAATTCTTAAGTTCTTTGAGTGATAAGAATTTCAATCTTCCACAGAAAACTAGGGATATATATTATTATTTTGTACCGCACATGATAGATATATTGCCTAATATCTTAAAATTTTCTACTGTAGATATAGAAACAGGTAAAGAGTCTTGGACACCATTTATTCATGTGGGTTATGATATTAGAATGGGTAAAGATGGAGAGAGCATCATAATAAATGATGAATGCACGCTGCCTAGCGTCGATCCTGAATACCTAATCTATGACGGTAAAAGAATGCCTATTAATTCATATTATCAAGTGGGCGAAGTAAACGGCAAGCTCGTCAAATTATCTAAGCAGATAGATAAAAATTCTAATCTTTACGTGATATTTTTACCGGATTACCAAAGAATTTTAATCTTAGATAAAAAGGTATTTGAATCAGCCTTTATCCAACTTTTTGTGCTGGAAAACTATGATAAAGATCTGTTTGAGCCCGTTTATTTAAGTAATTCTGCGCGGATTTATAAGTTATTAAGATAAATTTATATCCAGAGGAATATTGCGTAAATTCTTATTGCATTATGCTTTTACAAAGCGTATGTTACTAAGCGATAAAATTTATAATGCAAGCTATATGCTGAGATTTAGAATTTATACTATAAATAAGTTACGAAAATACTTCAAAATTTTATCAATAAAAATCGTAAATGTTATGTATTTACTTTAAATTTAGCCTAGGTTTCGAAGCGTGTCGCTATCATTAAGATGAAATTTCACCAAAAGGAGTAAATATGAGAAATTTAGTTGCAAAAGTGGCGCTTCTTAGCTCTTTAGCTGCAGTAAGCGCGATGGCGGAGGGGCTTTTCATGGGCGGCGAGGGCGGATACAATTTCAAAAACCAAGCTGCGGGTT
>NZ_CALIJF010000116.1 GCF_938018035.1 uncultured Campylobacter sp.
TCGTCTGCATATTTTCTAAAATTTTTTTGTTTTGCAAAAATGCGGCGGCGGCGGGGTTGTTGAGATAGACGTCAAACGACGCGCTTAGGTGCGGGCTGTCTTTAAGCAGCTTGAGGTTCGATGCGCCGAAGATGAACTCTCCGCGCGGCACGACTAAAATTTGGCTATCGAAAGTCTCACTAAAATCAAATTTTGCAAAAAGCCCGTCGAAGATCGCAGTATCATCCTTTTTTTTGAGATGCAGAATTTTATCCAGCTCAAATACCCGATCCTCTCTGTTTTTATCGAAGTCGCGGCTTAGACAGATATCGCCTATTTTTATGCCAAATTCGGGCGTCTTGCCCACTATCGCATGCTTGCAAGTGCAAAGATTTGCCTCTTTGCGGAGCGGATTTTTGTAAATTTCATCGAGTAAAAACGCGCCGAAGGGCTGAAAGGTAAGGCGTAGCTCCTTTGCGATCCAAAGCAGAAATTCATTCTTAAAGGCCTCTTCGCTGAGCGCTTCAAATTTATGCGAAATACGCACGGCTAGGTATTTGTAAGCAGGATAAGCAAGAGCTAGCAACACTAATAAAAACAGGAAGGAGAAATCTCCGAAATCCTTGCGCATAGCGATAAACAGCGCCAGCACAACCACTGCTACACCGCCACGCGCCTTCCAAAGCGCCACATTGCGCGCTCCATCTAGTTTTTGCTTTTTTAATTCGTAAGAAACAAGGCTCATCGCTATCCCCGTGAGTGAAATTTGACGCTCATTATAGCGAAAAATGGGATTAAATCAAGCCATATGATAAGCGCATTGCTATTTATAAGGCGGGTTTTTTTATAATAGCTCAAAAGCATAGAAATCGCCGTCTTTTTTCCTTACACTTAACGATATCGCCCTGTTTGAATTCTAAAATTTCATCCAGTTCGGATCCAAATTTCGTCGTATTGGTAATTTTAAAAATATATTGCGCGATTTGAACAGCCTTTACCAGGCGCCATACATTAATATCTTCATTCAAAATTTTTATAAAAATTTCTTTATCGATCGCGTTCGCCATATTAAATCTTTCCGCCGGGTTATCTAAAATTCTTTCTGCCTAGCCACAATTTAAGATATTTTAATACGGGTCTTAAATAATCATTAGTAGCGTTGGCTTTAAAGGTACTCGCGCCCGATTCTATCAAATACCAGCTATATCCGTCATCCTTTAAAATATTCATTTTGCGATGTTTGGCCCCAGCGTTTGCATCTGATATCTCTATATCCAATACTTTATTTGC
>NZ_CALIJF010000117.1 GCF_938018035.1 uncultured Campylobacter sp.
CATTTTCGCAGAGCTTTTACGCGAAATTTTGGTGAAAGGATTTTAACTAAAATTCTATAAATTTATGACTAAAATTTTATATATCATTTCTTATCCCATAAATTCAGTTCACTTTGAATTTCTGTCTTTATATAATAAAAATTTTCTGTAATACCTGCAAATTTTGCCAATATTTTTGTCTCATCGGAAGAGCTTAAATGTACTGGAAATGATTTCACTCCATTAGAAAGCAGCCAAATAGCACGTGTTATTCCGTCAGAAAATGAACAAGCGTATTTTGTTTCTTTCACATATTCCTTTTAAAAAACGGAATACATCTTGCTTTTATTGGTACATAATACTCATCAGAATAACAACAAACTCTAGCCAATGGCACAGGATTACCAAGACCCTGTTTAAAGCCCTCTTCTGCCCAACTATATTTGTAATCGTTTCGCCAACCATCTTCCGTTTTATTGCTTATTTCTTTATCTACATCAATTTTACTATTACGCCATAATTCTAAGAATTTTATGCTATCAACAAACGCAATATCTCCAGTGTTATTTGTAAATGGGTGGCACATATATACAGATTTTTGGTTTTTAATTTTTAATTCAAAAACAACACGTTTTTCTTCAATTATAATATTTATACCGGGAAAACGTTCAAGCTTCATATTGCACTCCAATCCCTATATTTATTGACATGGCTTATCATACAAAATACTCGCGGGCGACATCCTTGCTCTCAAATGGGCTTGCGCTCAGCTCGCTGCCCTCTAAGAGCAGGGCGTAGCTGCGCGCGGCGTCCGTTTTGGCGTATGTTAGCGCCAGCCTTGCCGCAAGCTCTCTATCCGCCTCGCTCGCGCCCCTACTTAGCAGGCTTAGCGCGCCCACGACGTCATCTTTAAATTTTATCTCGCTAAATTTTGGATTTTGCACGGCGGCAAGCTTTTTGTTGTCGCTCTCATCCCGCCCGATTATGAGCTTGGCGCCCTCAGGCAAGCGCAGATGGCGTCCGAATTTTAAAATTTCAGCATCCGCGGGCGTTTCGATCTTTTCAAATTTTACCGCATCCTTGATCCGCTCGCTGAAGCTCTGCACGGTTAGCAAACAGCCTCCCGCTGGCGTTTCGTAATCCTCAAAGCCAAACTCCGCCGCCAGCTGCATCTGTCTAGCCCGCCCGCGCCCGCTGATGTCAAGCAGCGCGCCCCTATCGACCCAGCCCTTGATCTCGGGCGTCGTGGGCGGCAGCAGCTTCGCGCACAGCGGACGCAGGATCAGCCCCTCCTCATCGCCGCTAAGCCCGCCGACCTGAGCTAGAGCCTGCGCGCGCTGGCTCATCGGGCGCTGTCCGAGCACCTCGCCCGTGATGATGAAGCTCGCCTCTTCGCTTTGCAGCATCGCAAGCGCGGTCTTAAACATATATCCGTGGCAGTCGATGCAGGGGTTGAAGTGCTTGCCGTAGCCGTATTTGGGCTCGAAAAGCACCTGTCGTAGATATTCGCTTCTGATATCGACGCTTTTAAAATCCGCTCCCGCAGCAGCGGCTCTGCGGCGCATGATCTCGCTCTTATCGTCCTTACCGCCAAATCCGATATCCATATTCAGCGCGAGCACCTCGATGTCTTGCGAGACGATGAGTTTGACCGCGAGCATGGAGTCAAGCCCGCCGCTAAAGAGCGCCAATGCCTTCATTTCGTTCCTTTACTTGAGTTGATTGATCTTTTTTTGATACTCCAAGATCCGCTCGATCTTGTCGGGCGCGTCGGAGTTTTTGAGCTTTTGCATCAGATCTTGCAGGGCGTTGCGGCGTAAAATTTTGCACGCGTCGTTAAAAAGCGCCGCGCCGCCGATCGGCAAAATTTCATCGTCCAGCGCAAGCGCGCGCAGATTTTCGCGGGCTTCAGTTTCGGCGTTTTGAGCATTTTGGAAGCTTTGAGCGCTTTGAATATTTTGAGCTGCGGCCTCCCTCTCGCCCTGCTTCGCGACGTTGTTTACTTCTTGCTTCTCGCCGCCGTTTGCGCCCTGCTGCGCGGAGGAGCCTTTTAAATTTACGGCGCCTGCGGAAGCTTGCCCGTCAAAATTTTGCTCGCTAGAATTCT
>NZ_CALIJF010000118.1 GCF_938018035.1 uncultured Campylobacter sp.
ATTGAGCGCGACTAAATAACCCGCCGCCAAAGCAAAGAGGCAGATTAAAACTTTAAAAATTTTCATTTTGATCCTTTCGTTTTGAATTTTGCGCAATTTTACAATCCATAAATGAAATGAGAGTGAAATTTTGCCGAGCTTGATATTTGCCACAAACGGCGAAATTTAAAGACGCGCGAGCGCGGCGCGGTAAAATTTGCCTCAAAATTTTGAGGCTACGGCAAAATTTACGTTAAGTTGCACACTGTAATAAAACCGCGCTAAGGCTGGCCGAAATCGCTCGCTGTCATAAAGCCTGCGCCCAAGCCGCGCACGCCGCGCTATCTGCGTAAATTTTAAAATTTAGAGCGCACTAAAGCCCGTAAACTTGCGTAAATTTTAAAATTCCTAGCAAAACGCAACCGAGCGACCTTTGTAAATTTAAACCGATAAATTTACACTAAACCACGCAAACATGCGGCAAACCTAGCATTCTGCCGATTAAATTTAAAATTTACGCGCTGCGGCCGCAAGATAAAATTTCGCGACCATTCAGGAGCGGCGAATGATTAAATTTAAATTGCGCCGCGCCGATACGAAGCGGTATGTCGCATAGCCAAAAACCCGCGCCGTGCGGCAGTATAACGAAGCGCGAACAGTCGGATTCGCACTGCCTCCGCCACGTAGCAGAGTACAGCCATTTACATCGCGCGCAGCTGTGTAGCGGAGATAGCCCGATCCGCACCGCGTTGGCGTGTAACAAAGCACCGCGCATTAGATCCGCGCAGTGTCCGCTACGAAACGAGCAACGAGATCCGCTCCGGCGCGGTTTTAAAGATTCGCAACGACATAAAAAGTTATGAAGCTATCGCAATAAATCCGCCCGCGCCGCAGGCGAGTAAAATTTAGTGCAAAAAGTGGCGCACTCCCGTAAAATACATCGCCATGCCAAACTCGTCGGCGCTTGCGATCACTTCATCGTCGCGGATGCTGCCGCCTGGCTGCACGACCGCTGCGACGCCCGCAGCATGGGCGATCTCGATGCTGTCTTTAAACGGGAAAAACGCCTCGCTGGCAAGCGCGCAGCCGCGCAGATCGACGCCCACGTCGCGAGCCTTCGCTACTGCCGCACGTGCGGCGTCCACGCGGCTCGTCATACCCATGCCGATCGCGACCATCGCGCGAGCTTTGACGTAAACCACGCAGTTGCTCTTCGTAAGCGCGGCGATCTGCCACGCGATTTTTAGATCGTCAAGCTCGCTCTGGCTCGCCGCGCGCTTAGTGACGCAGCGGGCATTTGCGACCTCGCCCGCGCCTACGTAGTCGCGCTGCTGATACACAAAGCCGCCGTCAATAAATTTAAAATCATACTTGTCGTTTTCGCGAATTAAAAACTCCCCGCCCTGCTCGAAAATTTTAATGCGCTTTTTCTTTTCAAATACCGCAAGCGCCGCGGGCGTGACGCGAGCGGCAAGGATAACTTCGACAAAAATTTCATTGATTTTATGCGCTAGCTCCTCGTCCAAAACGCCATTTATCGCCACGACGCCGCCGTATGCCGAGACGGGGTCGCATTTTAGCGCCTCGGTGTAGCTTTCAAGCAGGCTCCCCTTTACGGCAAAGCCGCATGGATTGGCATGCTTGCAGATCGCTACCGCAGGCGCCTCCCCGAAGCTGCTAGCGAGCATCAGCGCGCCGTGCATATCGGTCATATTGTTAAAGCTCGCCTCGCCCTTTAGGCTCTTAAAGTGCTTGCTAAAAAACTCCTCGAACTCGTACAGCGCGCCCTTTTGGTGCGGATTTTCGCCGTAGCGAGTGTCGAATACCTTGCTGCCCATGATAAATTTTTTCGCGCCGAAGCCGCCGTTAAAGCGCTCGTTCATATAGTTTGCGATCATCGCGTCGTAAGCTGCGGTGTGCTCATAAGCTTTTATCATTAAATTTTGCCTAAATTTCAGCTTCTCGCTCTCGTCCGCGCCGCTTAAATTTTGTAAAACCGCGCCGTAATCAAGCGGACTCGTGACGACATAGACGCTTGCGAAATTCTTAGCCGCGCTTCGAACCATCGCAGGGCCGCCGATGTCGATGTTTTCGATGATCTCTGAAAAATCGTCGGTGCGGGCTACGGTCGCTTTAAAAGGGTAAAGATTCACGCATACGAGATCAATGCCGCCGATGCCGTAATGTGCGGCTTGGCTTACGTGATTTGCGTCGTTTCGCTTATACAAAATTCCGCCGTGGATCTTTGGATGCAGGGTCTTAACTCGCCCCTCAAACATCTCGGGCGAGCCCGTGTACTCGCCAACCTCGAGCGCCGAGGCGCCATTTTCGCGCAAAAGCTTAAACGTGCCGCCCGTGCTTAAAATTTCAAATCCGAGCCCCTGCAGCCCTTTGGCAAACTCTACGACGCCCTTCTTATCGCTTACGCTAATTAACGCTCTCATCTTTTCTCCTTTTAATTTATTCGCATAATTTTTTAAAAATCAGCTCGCGCATGTCGTTTGCGTTAAGCTGAAAATACAAAATCGCCTCGCGGCGAGCCTTTTGATACTCGCGCCTCGTCTTTTCATCTGCTGCGCCGAGCTTTGCGCCGTTAAATTTCGCCATACGCGCCGAACTCAGCTCTTTTAGCCTCTCGCCGCCCGGAGAGATGCCGCCGCTATAATTAAACCACTCTTTGCTTTGAAAAATATTAAATAAAATTTGAAAATCTACGAAATTTCCCTTATTATACTCGGCACAGACCCCCTTTTTGTGGCTTACGGCGTAGATCGCACCGTATCTGCGCTCGAAAAAATATAGTTTTATGAGCTTTGCGTTTTCGTCTAAATTTGCGCCGCCGCCGCCTAAAATCGCAAGCTTCGCATCGCCTCGCGTTTCGTAAGGGCCTAAAATCGCGCCGTTTTCGTAGAGATTGCCGCCGTAAAAAGCGTATTTCGTATCGCCAAGCTCGCTTGAAAGAACGTAGGTTTTATCGGTTTCGGGCGAGTTTTTGCCCGCGCAGCCGAGCAGCGACAGAGCCAAAAACAGAGACGAGATAAAAAATTTCATCGCGAAAAATCCTTTAAATTTTAAAATTTTGCCTAATTTATGAAGCGGAATCGGCAAAGCGAAATTTACTAAATTTACCGCATTTACCGCGCGCAAATTTTAAATTTGCTTCTCAAATGCCGCCGCTTTGCTCGCGCGGACGCAAATTTTAAAATTCTGCGCCGCTTGCAAAGGCTAAATTTAAAAGCCGCGACGCAAAACGCAAATTTAAACAGCAGCGCAAATTTAGCCGAAAAAATCGGCGCGAACCGGCTAAATTTAAAATTCGCGGCGCAGCTTTTATCGCCAAGCTAGGTTGGCGCCTCCTCTTGCCGCTTTTTAAAATTTTAAATTTACCTGCACATCCTGTTTTCCAGCTCATCCATAAGCGCGGCTATGTCATCATCAATCGCACCTTGCCGCTGCTGCTCGTTTAAATTTTGCGCGCCGATTTAAATTTTATAAGCCGCAAATTTAAAGCGGCGCGAAATCCAAACAGCACTAAATATAATAGATGCTGTTTTTGATATTTTTGCCGTCGATCTCGTTTTTGCGCCACGAGCTCTCGTCGTTTAGCACGATCCAGCGCTTCTCCTCCTCGCGATAAAACCAATCCTTGTCGATCTGATAGTAGATCTGACATCCCGAAATTTCGATGATGTTGGCGATGTTGTTGTCGTGGTAGTTGTTCTCATCAAAGTCGGTGAAAGTGCGCTGCCCCATCTCGGCGTAGAGCTCGTTTAAAATTTGAAGCATCTCGCTTAGGCGCGTATCCATCTTCTCGACCTGAAGCCCAAGCTCATTAGCCTCTCTGAATAAGATCGGATAGTCGTGCGACGGATAGCCGCTGTTTAGCTTGTCGCTGATAAAGGCGATCTTTTGCTCATCGTCGAAGTGGTAGCGCAGAATTTCGCGGCAAATTTTAAGCGACAGGCTGCTTGCGCGATCGACGGCGCCGAAAACGAGCGGATGGATATATTTGTAAAGCTCCTTGTACGGGTTCTCGTCGTTCGGGCGCTCGTTATTTTTCCAAAGCTTCACCACGCGGCTTAGCTCGTCCATCGAAACGTTGGCTTGATCGTTTGTGTTCGTAACCGGCGAAAGCTCGTGGCGTAGCGAAGTATCGACCGACGTTAGATATCCTAGCGGCCCCATTAAAATTTTATTCGCCCCAAGCGCCATCATCGTAGCCGCCGAAGCGCAGTTTGCCGGCACCAGCGCGATCAGCTCGTCGCAGTGGTTGCGCAGGATCGAGACGATCTTAAGCGAGGCGATACCGCTGCCGCCGTCAGATTTGATGTAAAGGTAGAGCTTTTCGAAATGCTTGCCCTTTAGGTGGTCGTTGATACTGATCGCGTCGTTGCCGCAGACGCTACCCGCGCCCGAATTAAAATAGGTAAGCAGCGGCGCGCCCAGATATTTCTCGATATTCGTGATCACCTCTTGCGTTTGCTTCATCAAGATCGGCGGTTGCTTCGCCGCCTTTTTGGCGCCCTGCTTCTGCGGCTCTTCGTCTTTGGATAAAAATCCCATGTTTTTCCTTTCGTGTTGGTTTGGTTTTTAAAATTTTATTTCATAAATAACAAGCAGCCTTAACGCTATTACATATTAAAATTTTAACATCCGCGCATACTTGCCGCCTTTATCTTGCACTTAAAATTCTCGTACCGCATGCTAGACTGCCTGCACGATGTGCATCAAGGCTGTATTAAGCGCCCTGCAGGTCTTACGAGCTTGGAATTTTAAAATTTAGATACAAATTAAACTGTGCCGCACGCTTTGACATTTCACTGCCGCGCCGCACCCAATCTCTCGCGACCTGAAATTTTCGCACGCCGCGCATATTGCGATATCGCGCCTTAAAATTCCTTTGCCGCACCTTATCGCCGTATCGCGATCCATCTTAAAATTTCAAGGCGCTTTGCGCCCTAAAATTTTAAAATTTCGCCCTACTTCTCGCCGAAGCGCTCCTTTAAAATTTTATACGCCTCATTGATCTCCTGAAGCTTCTTCGTGCCCTCCTGGATGATCTCCTCGTCCGCGCCCTTGCCCATCAGGATGTCGGGGTGGTATTTTTTCACGAGCTCGCGGTATTTTTTCTTGATCTCGTTAAACGTAGCGTCCTTGGGGAGCCCCAAAATTTCATACGGATCTCTTTTGCTTTTGGCGGAGCCTTGCGAGCCGCCCGAATAGTCACTACCATATCCGCCGTATGAACCGCCCGAACTTTGCGAGCCTCCGTAGCCCGAACCCGCCGTGCCGCCATATCCGTAGCCGGTGCCGCCGCCATAACTGCTACTTCCGTAGCCGCCCGTGCTTCTGCCGCCGTATTTGTCCCAATACCCGCCGCTTCTTGTGCTATAGCCGTCGTATTCGTCGTAAGTGGAGCTGCTTTGCGAGCCGCCGTTTTCGTAATATGTGCCGTAAAAACTGCGCTCAAAGGTCGCGAATATCTGGCTTTGGATATGCTCCGCAATGCCCAATCCGTCGCAAATCTGCGAGATTGTACGCCGCTCTGCCACGCTAAAACCGCGATCGACGTAGGCTAAATTTAAAAAGAAATAGATTAGCCCCGTTTTGCGACTCGGGCTCGGGCGGTAGGTTTGGTTATATTTTTCGGCGAGCTCACGCACATTTGCGAGGTTTTCTTTCTCGAGCTTATAAACGAGCTTCAGCGCCTGGCGTTCGCGCTCGCCGGCGCCCATTTGGCGCACCAAATCGTCTAAAATTTCGCTTATCATCGCGGCTTCGGACTCGCTTACGTGCCCGTCGCTTTTGGCGACCTTGGCTAGAAGCGCTACTAAAATTTTAGCCTCTGCTAGCTGCATTCGCGCCTTGCCGCGATAGCCGGAGTTGCCGAGAGCCCCGCCGATCTGCGCGAAAATATACAGCGCGATTAAAAGAAATATGATGCTAAGCACGCGCTAATCTTCGCTCTTTACGATCTTAGCAAACTCGCCGAAGTAAATTTCTTCTAGCGCGTTTATGTTTTTACGGACGGAATTTATGCGAAACGTTTCGCCGCCGCTGGTGCCTAGACGCATCAAGCTTAGCCCGTATTTTGCGGCCAGCTCTTTAAATTTCGCCTCGTCGCGGACGCCGAAAATCGCGCGCGAAAAGCTCTCGTCGAAAATATCTCTGCTATCGTCACATCTCATCTCAAACTCGCCGCCGATACCGCCTACGCACGCCATCTTAGCAAGCGTAATCGCCACGCCGCCGATACCTACGGAATTTGCAAATTCCAAAATCCCGCTCTTGCCGGCTTCTATCGCGAAGTCCCACAGCGCGCGCTCTGCCTTTAAATTTAACTCAGGCAGGCTGCCTGCGACGCGGTTTTCTACCGCTTTCATATAAAGCGAGCCCGCAAAAACGCCCTTCGTATCGCCTGCCAGATAGACGCTCACGCCGCTAGCGCAAAAATCGCTAGGGATGATCTCGCCCTCGTTTGTGCCCACGCACACGATCGCGGGAGTGGGCTGGATGCTAACGCCGCCCGTTTCATTATATAGGCTTACGTTGCCGCTGATGACCGGGGTATTTAGCGCGGCGCAAGCCTGCTTAATCCCCTCGCAACCCTGCGCGAACTGCCACATAACCTCAGGATTTTGCGGATTGCCGTAGTTTAGGCAGTCGGTGATGGCTAAAGGCGTCGCGCCGCTCATAGCGACCTTTCGCCCAGCCGATGCTACTGCGAGCGCCGCACCTATGCGAGGATGGACGTAATTCATCCGCGTGTTGCAGTCCGCAGCCATCGCGAGCTTTACGCCGTTTTGCTTAACTCGCATCACCGCAGCGCCCAGCATACCGGGGCGCTTGGCGGAGTTTAGCCCTACGTTGGCGTCGTATTGATCGTAGATGTAGGATTTATTTAGTACTTCGGGGTCTTCAAAAATTTTATCAAACGCCGAGTCCAGCTCGCGCTCGCTTGCACCGCAGCCGCATAAATTTTGCCGCGCGATCTGCGCCATATATGCAGGCTCTTTTATCGGACGATCCAGCACGGGCGCTGCCTCGCTAAGAGGCTCGATCGGGATAACACCCGCTAGCTCGCCGTGCCAAAAAAGCTCCATCTTGCCGCTATCCGTTACCTCGCCGATGACGGCGGCGTCAAGATCCCATTTGGCAAAAATTTCTTTGATTTTCTCTTCGCAGCCCTTTTTGGCGCAGATCAGCATGCGCTCCTGGCTCTCGCTTAGCATCAGCTCGTACGGGCTCATCCCCTCCTCGCGCATCGGCACCTTATCTAAGCTTAACCTCATGCCGCTACCACTGCGTCCAGCCATCTCAAAGCTGCTTGAAGTAAGCCCCGCAGCGCCCATATCCTGGATACCCACGACGTAATCGGTTTTAAAAAGCTCCAAGCACGCCTCCATCAGCAGCTTTTCGGCGAACGGATCGCCCACCTGCACGGTCGGGCGCAGGGATTTGTTCGCGTCGTTAAAGCTATCGCTCGCCATCACGGCTCCTCCGAGCCCGTCGCGCCCGGTTTTGGAGCCCGCGTAGATCACGCTATTGCCCACGCCTTCGGCTCTGCCGTAGAAAATTTCATCCTTTTTAACGATACCCAGAGCAAAGGCGTTAACTAAAATGTTGCCGTCAAAGCTAGCGTCGAACGTCGTCTCGCCGCCTATCGTAGGAATTCCCATGCAGTTGCCGTAGTGAGCGATACCGGCGACCGCGCCTTTTAGCAGATAGCGCTGCTTCCTGGCGTTTTCGCTCCTTCCTCGCACCTCGCCGAAGCGAAGCGAGTTCATATTGGCTTCGACGCGCGCGCCCATTGTAAAGATATCGCGCAGTATCCCGCCCACGCCGGTCGCAGCGCCCTGAAACGGCTCGATGAAGCTAGGGTGGTTGTGGCTTTCCATCTTAAAAACCGCAGCCATGCCGCCGCCGATGTCGATGACGCCTGCGTTTTCGCCCGGGCCTTGGATGACCCAAGGCGCTTTGGTCGGAAAGCCGCTTAAGTATTTTTTGCTCGATTTGTAGCTGCAGTGCTCGCTCCACATCGCGCTAAAAATCCCAAGCTCGAGCAGATTTGGCTCGCGACCTAAAATTTTTAAAATTTTTTCATATTCTTCGTCTGAAATTTTATGTGCCGCTACTACTTTTTTATCCATTTTTTCGCCCTTTTCGCCGTTAAATTTAAGTTGCAATAATAACTAAAATTTTCTATCATTTCGATTAATCTTCGCCCTTTTTAAGATACTTCTCGTAAAGTTTCGCCTCTTTTAAAAACGCGTAAAATGCGTTAATATTTGCCGTGATAAATCCCTTGCGCCCGTCAAAAAGCGATCTGCGCAAAATGTATGATTTAAAAAACGCAAACGGATAGATCAGCAAAAGCTTCGCGAGGCTCGGCTTTTTGCCCTTCTCAAAATCCCCCTGCGCGCGCAGCGTGGAGTAGTTGTTGTTTTTCATAACGAGCTCGGCGATCGGCTTTTCGCTAAAGTGATTAATACAAAATTTGCTCTTTTTCACCGCGCCCTTTATGATCGAAATTTGCGCGTGCACTCCCATATTTTTATACTCGCCGCACTCCTTGCGAAAGAAGCGGATATGGGTGTTTTTATGCACGAGATCGGAACACTTGCGCCCCAGCGAGTACTCGTGAAATTTAATATCCAGCGCCGAGTAATCGCTCTGGCTCATAAACTCCTCTATCTCGCCCTTTAGCTCAGGACTTACCTCCTCGTCGCCGTCGAGATTTAGCACCCATTCGTTGCTGCAGAGCGAAAATGCGTAGTTTTTCTGCACCCCCTCGCCCTGCCAGTCGTGGTGGTAAATTTTATCGGTAAATTTACGCGCGATTTGCAGCGTGGCATCGGTGCTGCCGCTATCGACGATTATGATCTCGGCGAAATCCGCCACGCTACGCAGCATACGCTCGATGTGGCGCTCCTCATTCATCACTATCGCATAAACGGACGCTTTAATCATAGTTTGTTCCTTATCCTCGTAAATTTCAGCCAAAAATCAAAAAACCCCTCCGTGCCCAAAATGCCGATACGCTTTACGGCGTATTTGTCGTCGCCCGTTTCGTAAAGTCCGCGCTTGACGACCACCGCGCCTTTAAAATTTGATCTAGCGATATTTAAAATTTCGTCGTTAAATTTACCGTACGGGTAGGCAAACACCTCGCAAGGCTGAGCGCAAATACGTGCTACGCGAGCTTTGGATTCGATGATCTCATCTGCGGCAAGCTTCGGATCGCTCGCGTAGGTAAGGTCTAAATTTACGTGGTGCATCGTATGCGCGCCAAACTCCACCAGCCCGCTTGCTTGCATTTTTAAAATTTGTTCCTCGTTTAGCATCCGTGCAAGATGAGCGGTGTTGGCGCGCTCCCAGTCGTTTTGCACGGCGTCCGGCACCAAAAATATGCTCGCTTTGAAATCGTATTTTTTCAAAATTTCAAAAGCGCTAGTAAAATTATTTTCAAACCCGTCATCGAATGTGATGCAAACCGCCTTTTTAGGCAGCCGCTCTAGCGCGATAAGCTCGCTAAGCTTAAAGCTTTTAAAGCCGTTTTTCGCAAGCCACGCGATCTGTCTTTCAAAATCCGCAGGCTTTAGCCGCCATTTATCGAATTTATCGCCCTTGTGCTCCTCTACGCTATGATACATCAGCACCCGCGCCTTATGCCAGCCCTGCGGGATCCGCCACCAGTTATACCGCAGCGAAACGCCTACCGCGGCGGCAAAGATCAGAAAAGCTACAAAACAAGTCATATCAAGCTCTTGTAAGCTTTGATGTATTGATTTACGACGTTAGACATATCAAATTCTCCTTTGCATTTTTCCTTTACTTTAGAAAAAATCGCCTTAAATTCTTCATAATTCTCATATACTTCGTTTAGTTTACGCCGTAGCGACAAAATATCTCTTTCAAATAGCAGCTCTTTGGGTAAAATTTCGGTGCAAATGCCCACTGCAGTAGAGATTAAAAGTGGCGAATAATATACGCCATCGATTGCCGTTAACCCATAAGCCTCAAATGCAGACGCAATGATTTGTAGATTACAAGCACTTAAATAATCTTGCAAATGATCCGTAAAGCCTGCAATATTTATCTTTTCTTCCAAGCCTAATTCTTTTATTAAATCCTTTAAATTCTCCTCTTCTTCACCACTACCGAATATTGTGCATTCAAAGTCAAAATTTACATCCGCCAAAGCCTTTATTATTATATCTATACCCTTGGGCGCAGATAACCTGGCGGCTGAAATGATACTAAATTTATTACTTCTATATTCTTTCTCTCCCCCCCCCCTTTTTTTTTGGTTTTTTATACGCCATCGCATTTTTGATGATTATGGAGTTTGTAGGCAAAATTTCTTTCGTATCCTCTAACACCGCCACGCATAGATCAGCTAGTTTATAATTTTTCTTCACCTGCAAAGTATGCTTCGTAGCCACCACTCCGATTCTCCTAGAGCCTAAAAATCGTGCTAAATTCCGTGCGCGATACATTATTTCAATTTCTTTTGTATTGTGACAATGAATTATGTCTGGTGAAATTTTAATTAAAAGCTGTGCTGTCTGTAGTAAAAACAATGGATTATATCTATTATGCTCGAAATTAAATTTGATTAAATTTACGCGTTCACTCAAATATGGTGCAATCTTTTCGTCGCTTAGCAAAAATACCTCATTAGTTTTTGCCATTTCATTACACAGATCGACGCAGACTTTCTCTGTTCCAGCGAACTGCTTCCATTGTAGCGTATGTAGAATTTTCATATCGCTCGCCCTTTCTTATAAATAAACTCACGCCATTCGTAAGGCTCGCTGTAAAAATCGTTCCGATCGCTTTTATCCTTTTCGCCGCGGCCGTCGCGATATTTACCGTCTCCGTAAAATTCATCGCAAATTTTGGCACCAATTTTATCGTCCTTACCATTGTCTTCGCAACCTACTGCGTGAGCCTCGTCATTAAATTTTAGTTTTTCATCGCTCTTTTTACCGTAAATTTTTCCGCCTTCGCTACGGCTATCATATCTCTCTCCAAGCTCGCCACCAACTTCACTGCAGTCGCCACTATCCGCATTTTTTAAATCTGCGCCGAAGCTCTCTTCAAAGATCGTCTCAAGCATAAATTTTGCCACTCGAGTGGCGTTTGCGGTCCTTAGCGTCTTGGCTCTGCCGCGCTGCGCGATACGCGCGTATTCGCCGCTAGAAAGAAGGCATTTGATCTTTGAAAAGCAATCCGCAGGATCATCAAAATAAACTATCTCCGAGCCATCCTCGTAAAGCCGCTCAAACCCCGCGATCTTGGGGCTAAAAGTGCAGACACCGCATCCTAAAAACTGCGCCATGCGGTCGCTCGCGCCGAGCAATTTATGAGCGTGCGCGCACTCAAGTTCGTCGTCGCGATTAAAATTTATCGCGATCTTCGCAGCCGCGATCTCGCGATGAAATTTATCGCCGAATACGGCAGGCGCGCTGAGGCTCGCAAAAATTTTAAGCCTAAGCCCCTCTTTTTCGCAAAAATCGCGCAGCAAAAGCGCAAATTTATACCTCACGTCCTCTTGATAATCGCGCGCTATGTAGATCACGTCGGTCGTTTTAGCGGCGTCTAGGCGTCTATCAAACGCCGCATCGGAGATGTTTGGGAAAAAGGCGAATTTCGCGCCGTATCTTGCTGAAAGATCACGCAGCTTCAGCGCATTCGCCCAAAAAAACACGTCGATAAAGCTTAGCTTTTCGAAAAATTCCCGTTTTTCTTGTAGATGATCGACGTACCAGATCGCGATTTTGATCTTAGGAAGTGCCGATTTTATCGCCCGCAGCGTGCCAAGACTGATCTTTTCGCCTTTGCCGATTAAAAGCAGATCGGCGCCGATATTTTCGCAGGTACGCACGAGCTTGGCGTTCATCTTCTCTAACCCGCTGTTTTTCAGCCCGCAAAAGCGCAAGCTCCGCTCCCAATCGCGGTAGCTAAAATCATAGACGAAGTGCCCGCCGCGAACGAGTCCGTGGCTGATCTTGCGCTCCATGCCGTAGAAAAA
>NZ_CALIJF010000119.1 GCF_938018035.1 uncultured Campylobacter sp.
GATGAGATAATTAGGCATATCGATAAAATAGGCGTGGAGCGCGTGCTAGATCTAAAAGCGGCGAATGGCGAGCACGGGTTAAAAAATAGATTAAAACGAAACGAAAAGCTAAAAAGCGATATAATAAAAGCGTTAAATTCGATAATTGCTATAGCCCCTAAAAAGGATGAGGAAAACTTAAGCAATGCCGTAAGCGGCAATGGCTATTTTATGGTATTTGACGGTAATAGAATAGTAACGGCATACAAGCCAAGCAAAGGCGCGCAGAAGTATTTTAAGGAAAAAAGCCTAATGTTACAACAAGAAATAATTAAGAGGTGGTGGCAAAAATGAGAGATTTTACCCTATATATCGATGATGCCGAATGGGGCGTATATCAAAAAGATTATAACCTTTGGGCGGGGGAGGATTACGATAAAAAACTTGCGGACAGATATCCCTTTGCTACGCTTTGCATAAAAGACGGCCTAATTATGGGATTTTTTGATATATCTATCTCAGACGAAGTAATAAAAATATCGCAAAATGACGAAATGATGAGGGAAGTTTGCAACTTCAAAGTACTAATTCATAATAAATTTAAAGAGATTTTTAAGGGTTCGTTTGTAGATGCGCTTAAATACATAAAGGAGTATTCGGCTAAATGAAAAATTTAGATAAAGCTTTACGAAATTTCATCTACCGCGTGGGTGCGGAGACCGTGAATGTAGCTAAAGAGCATACCGCGCCCATTAAAACGGGTGCGCTGAAGCGGAATATAAAGGTAATAAGGGTAGATGCAAGAAGCGTAACGATAGGCAATACTGCAGGGGTGGGTTATGCTAAGTTCGTCCATGAGGGCACGGGACTCTACGGAGCCAAAAAGCGTAAGATAACGCCTAAAAAAGCTCGCGCGCTAAAGACGCCGTATGGATACAGAAAATCGATCAAAGGGCAAAAGCCGAATCCATATTTGCTTAGGGCGTGGAATGAATACAAGCTTAAAGGGCTCGCTAAGGCCCACGCGGCACTCACTAAAGACATCGGACACGAGTTGGTAGCAGAGATAAAGGCGAGCTTATAAAAAGTAGTGCCGTAAAACGCGATAAAAATTTTTAAAATCGCAAACTCTCGTATATTGTTAAATTTGACATCAGACTTTAAACGATTTATAATTTAAAGAAAGATTTAAAGGTGCGCTGGTGTTTCAAATTTTTATCATTTTATTAGGATTGTTCGCGATTCTTCTGCTAATTTCAATTGCTAATAAGAGGAAATGGAGCAAAATTTTAGGCTACGAGCCCACATTGGACGAGATGAGTATTATACTTGAGCTTAGAGCGGCTGGATGTTCTCAAGAAAAAGTAATCGAAATTTTACACGCATTTAACTCAAAAATGCTTGATAAAAAGGCCATTGACGCCATTATAAAAGACAAAAAACAAAGATTAAAGTTTCAAACGAAACAGCAGGAGTTACAAAATAGACCTACGGAAATTATGGCATACGAACAAGAACCGGAAGAATTAACGGATGTGATAGGCGCAGACCCGGGCGATGAACAGACGATCTATAGTGTCGATATCTGTGCCAATAGATGTGCCGATATCGTATATCAAAGCCTTCATATAGCCATAAATAGTAAAAAACTAGATACGATAGAAAGCAGAATCGGGGTAGCTGAAAATGATTTTAAAAAAATTATAAAATATGACAGCTATTTTGCCAAAGCTATAGAAAATAAGTATAAAGACCTTTTAAGAAGAGCATACACGGCTAAATATATCAATGTGGCACAGGCCTATTATGAAAAATACCAAACATTAAAATCGCAAAAAGCCAAGGGCAAGTATTTTGATATGGCAAAAGAGCATTTAGAAAAAGGAATGGAGGATTTTGCCGCGGATCAAGACGCAATACGCGGGAAATATAAAGAACTATTTGATCAAAATTTCAAAGCTTTGCCGCAAGTTTTAGAGGCAGAGGTAATCGACTCGGACGAGTATCCGGTCGGAACGACTGATGAAATGATCGAACTTTTTAAAATAGGTAACTTCGATGAGTTAAGAATGTTGATAAGCCAGTTAGCCTATAAATTTGCTAGTACGCCACAAAGCGATGCCGTAAAAAAGATAGGCATGTTTTTCGTAAAG
>NZ_CALIJF010000120.1 GCF_938018035.1 uncultured Campylobacter sp.
CTAAACAGCGCCCATACGCGCTTTGTTCATTTGACTAATAGGAGTATCAACTACGTCAATAAAGGCAAAATCACAAAATCTATAAAATTTGATGAAATATCGCTCATAAAGCTCACCGCCACGCCGCTATTCGGACATATCGTGCCCGCTAGAAATTCCATCGGCATTGTGCTTTCGTTCATCGTAATAGCCGTCGCATTCGCCGGATTTTTACAGAACCTTAGAGGATTTATAATTTTTATTATGAGCGAAACGGACTTTGAAAGGGTTTGCTATTGTCTCTTAAATTATCGACATATTAGCCCGTCAAAATTCCAAAAGCAGTTTGTGATATTTCAATGAAAGAGCCTATTAAGCGATATCGGCGTTAAAATTTAAAAAGCCGTTTCGGCTCCTTAAATTGGTTGCAACTTAAATTTGGACGCAAATTTAATAATTTCGCGTGCGTTAAAATTTTATGGTTTTGCGGCATACAGCGGGAATTTAAAGGCATGGAATTTGAAATTTCACGAAATTTTGCGGAGCCGCGAAATTTCAAAAGCTCCGCAAATTTAGCTTACGCTACCACCGAATGCCCGCTTCCAGCCAAAACTGCCTGCCCGCCTCATAGACCAGATCGAGCGAGGTATCGCTGCTAAGCCTTGCTTTGTTGCGCTTATTTAGGACGTTGTAGATGTCTAAATTCGTAAAAAATTCCACCTCGCCCGCCATCTTCTTAGCGTATCCGATGCGCGCATCCCAGCTGTAGCTTTTGCCGAGATTGACCTTTTCGTATTTGTCGTATCTGGCAGGATACTTGCCCGCAGGCGTCTTGCCCGTGCGGGCGATCGCTTCTTGCGAGCCTTTAAACGAGAGGAAGTTATTTACGCTGATGCCGTAGCTTGGAATTTTAGTGATAATATTTAGGCTCGCAGTCCAAGGCCTGGCGTAGTCCTGCGCCGGAAGCTCCGATAGCCTCATCAGCTTACCGTCGTATTCGATGATCTTTTCATCTTCGAGCGTTTCTCTATCAAGCGATATGTCATAAAGGGTGTTGTTCGTTTTCATCTTGATGTGCTCAAAGCCCAGCTCAAAGCCATTTAGCGTACCGAAGGCCTCATAATCATCGATCGTTTTAACGCCGAAGGTTAAAATTTTATTTTCGCTTCTGCCGTCATTAGTAAAGGTTTGATAGTTGTTTTGGTAGTTCGGATTCGGCGCTAGACCTAGATCTCTTCGCGTAGATTTGATGATCTGATCCCTGCCCTTGCGGCTTACATATTTGCCGAAAAACTCAAAATTCCCAAGCTTTTGCTTTGCCCCAAATACCAGCTCATCCTCATAAGGTACCTTTAGCTCGTTAAATTTAGTTAGAGACGGGTCTTTTGGCAGTTGCGTCCAGTTTTGCGTATAGGCATTGCGCGGGCGCGTGTAGGTAGTGGCGAGCCCCTCTCGACCTTCTCTTAATTTATAGGTAAAGAGATTGCGCCCGTAGTAGCGGTTTGCGCCGAAGCTAAGAATCGAATCGCCGTCGCCGAAAATATCGTAGTAGCTGTTAAATCTCGGTGCCGCAGTCGTTTGCTTCATATAATCGTCCCTATTTAATCTTACGCCCGGTCGCAAGGTAAGATCACCGATTTTTATCTCATCCTCCAGATAAACCGCCAAGCTCTTCATATCTACCTTAGTATTGCCCTTGTAATAGCTTTTTCGCGTAAAAAACTGACCGCTTCTACCGAGCCTCGCAAAAGAATCGTCTATCGAGCAGAGCTCGTCATTCGGATCGCAAGCATTTACACCCGCAGGTAGCGGTGATATTCCGCCAGCGGTCATAAACTCTTTTTTTACGTTAAATTTAGCCTCTTGCTTTTTAAACTCAAAGCCTGTGATAAATCTATGCTTGCTGCCGCCGAGATCAAATTCGTTAAACTCCAGATCCGCGTTGTATGAAAGGCTCTTTTGAGTCTGATCAAGATCCCCAAAGCCGCCCTCTATCGCTGCGGCAGATAAAAATTTACTGCCCCAATTCTTTACGTTTGAGTATTGCCAAGCCCTGTAATATTCATTCTCTGCATCGCGCGAACTCTCCAGCTTGCTGTAGGATAAAATTTGATTAAATCTAGCAAAATCGCCATCGTAGTCGGTTTTAAGCGCTAAATTTAAACCGCCCGATTTCATATCGGCGTAGGAGTCTTTGACGTGGTCGTTAAACATCTTGTTTCGCTCGGGCGCGTAGGTTACGCTCGGCGTGATAGTTAAGCGGTCGCTTGCATACCAAAGCGCTTTTAGGAAATAGTTGTCTATATTTCGCCTCTGAACTCGCTCGGTGATGGTCGTATCTGCGTTGTATCTTCTGTCGTAGGCTTTGAGCGGAATTTTACTTCTAGTATTTGTGTAGCCGAACATCAAACCCAGATCTTCGGTAACGGTGCCCTCTAAATTTAACCTCGTGATCCACTTATCAAATCTCGGCTGATTTAGTGGCGTAGCGGAGTTTTCAAAGCTCTGTTCATCGCCGTAGATATGGTATCTAGTCCAACTATCTTCGGTGTGCTGCATCGAAAACTTGCCGTGAAAGCCCGCACGCGGATCTCGCGTCTTAGCCTCTACCACGCCGCCGGTAAATCCGCCGTATTTGGCGGAGACGCCGCTATCGTGCACCTCGACGCTCCGTAAAAAATCGCTATCGATCGCCATACCTTGCGAGACGGAATTCATCGTATCAAACGCCGAAAAGCGCGTAGGATTGCCGCCGGGGTTTCTAGCGGGATCGAGATCATTATTCATATTCGCGCCGTCAAGCATAAAGTTGTTTTGCCAATACTTCGCGCCGTTGATACTGATATTTGCGGGGCTGATCTCGCCTAGCGTCGTGCTCTGGCGGTTTGTGGAGCTGAATTGCACATTTGGATTGGTACGCAAAAGCTGCACGAAGTCGCCGTTGCCGCTAGGCATCGACTCGATCATCGTCCTGCTTATTTTTTGCGTACCGCCATAGCTATCGCCGACGCTCGTCAGGCTCGAGTCGATGTTACCGACGACGACTATTTCGGGGAATTTATAACTATTTGTCATCGCAGCCGAGCTTCGTACCTCCGAACTCTCTTTGGTAGCAACGCTTCTGGTTGCGTTATTTTCAGACGAATCCTGCGCGACGCTTAGGCCGCAAAGACACGCCGCGACTATTAAGGAGCGTGCAAGCCCCCCCCCGCAGCGATTTTGAGTGGATTTCTCGCCTTTTACGGAAGCGGAATAATTGCGGCCTGCGCCGCTTTTACATGGCTTACAGGCCCAAAAATCGACAATCATTTTTTCTCCTTTTTTTGAAAATAAAAATTAAGACTGAGGAAATTTAGCCAATAATATTTTAAATTTCAATAAAAGTGATAACAATTATACGACTTATGTAAACAATAGAAAAAATGTAACAAAATAGCGGTATATCGGCGAGATAAATCTATTCCAAAATAAAATTTATCTAAAATCTATGCGCAGCACAGATGGGTTTAATTGAGCTTTATTCTTGAGTTCGTTTTTAAACTGCATAAATTTACGAAGCCGAAATTTGCCGTGCAAGCTCCGTTAAATTTAAACTCGCCGAGTAAATTTAACGAGCAAAATTTAAATGCGCCGAGCCCGCTAAAATTTCGGCGCATTTATCCTCACCGTCTCATCGGTGTCAAAAATATATGTCTGCGCCGCCTCCGCGATATCCTTGGGCGAGATGGAATTTACGATCGTTTCAAAGGTCTTAAAATCGGCGATCTCCTCATTCCAAAGCGCGTATTTTACGAGCGCGTCGTTCCAAAACTCAGGGCTTTCGCGAGCGGTACGCGCCGTGATAATCTGGGATTTTTTAAAATTTTCAAGATGCCGCGCTACGTCCGATCCGCCGCCTGCGATTTCTGCAAAAATTTCTCTAATTGCGGATAAAATTTGATCCGTATTTTGCGGCGCGCAGGAAAACGAAATATGAAGGCTCGAGTGCCCGTACGGGATGCGGCTTAGGCTCGAAGCGACCGAAAAGCCGTAAGTACGCCCCTCGTCCTCTCTGATGCGCTCTCTAAGTGCTTCCTGAAGCACCGAAGCTAGGGCTGAAATTTTAATTGCATTTTCAAGCGAGTATGGAGCGGATCTGTTTATCGCGGTAAGCGCGACGTCGCTTCTAGGGGAGTTTTGATAGTTGCGCATAAAAACGTGCCGTCCGCTTAAGCTGCGGATGCCGTCATCTTTAAAATCCTCGCGTTCGCCGCGAACAGGCAGGTTCGCCAGATATTTTTTTATGAGGGCTTCGGCGTCTTTTAACTCAAAATCGCCGCTAAGTACGAAAGTGTAGGATGCGGCGTTGCTAAATTTATCATAGACGATCTTTTTTAACTCTTCCGCGTTAAGAGCTTTGATCTGCGCAGCGCTTAGAGGGCGCATTCGCGCATTGCCGCCGTAAAAAAACTCGCTAAATTCCCTGCTAAATTTGTATCCGGGCAATTTCTCGTTTCGCGCAAGCTCGTCGAGCGATTTGATCTTTAAATTTTGCAGTGCTTTCTCGTCCATGCGCGGAGAGCTAAGCTCTAAGTTTATCGCTTCCAGCAGCCATTGTAGATCCTGCGAGCCGCAGCTTCCGTAAAATCCGTGAGAGAATGCGGAGATATTTTTGCGGTAATTCACCTGCCGCCCGCTTAAAATTTGCGAAATTTCATAATTGTTAAACTCGCCTGCGCCGCTTTCGTTTGAAAGCATCGCGGCAAAACTGCCAAGCCCGGGATGCGCCAGATTGGACATTCCTCCCCTGCTTACCGCGGCAAACGAGATGAAATCCTTGCGCGTCTTAAGTGGCTTTAAGATCACGGTTGCGTTATTTTCAAGCAGGTAGGTATAAAATTTAAATCGCGGCTCAAAACTCTTGCTTAAAATTTTGCCCTCAGGCAGGTTTTTAGAAACCAAGCTACCCGGCAGCTTTTTATGCGCGGCATGCGTATTTATCGCCCTGGCGCCATCCTGCAACTTCTTAAATTTGGTCTCATCCAGATTGTATCCGGAGCCGCTAAATACGCTTGCGTGCACCTCGCTTAGATCCGTCAGGCGCCTAAATTCTAAATTTAGCTCCTCTAGGCTGATCTCGCGCAGCAGTTTTACCTCCAAATCTCTCTGTTTTGCGGCGCTAGGCAGAGCGGCTCCTGATTTTACGGCATGAAGAATCTCTCTTGAAAAAAACGCGGAATTTGCGCTTTTTCTGCGCTCGAAGGCGCTGTGCCGCGAGCTGATCAAAGCATCCTTCGCAAGGGCGAAATCGCGCGCATCAAAGCCGCTATCTCGCAAGCCTTTGATTAGCCCGAGCGCCTGCGAGATCGCGCCGTCAAAATCTCCGCCCAAAACGGCGACGTCGAAGTTATAGATCGTTTTTTGAAACTGCAAATTCGATCTGGAAAAATTAACGCGCAGCAGCGCACCTTCGCTAGCCTTCGCTCGCTCGTAAATCGTAGAAATAAGGCTTGAGATAAGCTCGCTTTTTAAAATTTTCCTCGCATTCGCCTCGCTGCTTGGGGGCGCAAATTCCTCCCAAAACGAAATTTTGACTGAATTTAGCGACGTTTCGTTCGTATCGTAATTGTAAATTTTCAAACCCTGTCTCGGCGGAATGCCCATATCCGGACGGGCGTAGGAGTTTGTATTTTTAAGAGGCGAAAAATTTTGCTCTAGTAGTTTTAAAATTTTATCCCTTTTAAAATCGCCCACGGCTATAAATTTCATAGACCTGGGCTGGTAAATTTTTTGATAAAGCTCCTTGATTCGCTGCGCGCTTACGGATTTTACGACTGCCATATCGCCGATCGGCGCACGATCAAAATACGCGCTGCCGCCGTAAAGCTCCTCATCCATCCGCTCGTAAAGCCTCGCGATCGGCGTATCGCGACTGCGCGCCTCCTCGATTATGACGCCTCTTTCTTTTACGAGCTCGAGCGGATTAAACTCCACTCCGTCCGCAATCGAAGCAAAAATTTTAAAAACGTCCTTTAAATTTTCTTCGCTAACGGCAATGTTAAGCGTGTAGATCGTGCTGTCGTAGCCCGTCTGCGCATTTACGTCGGCGCCGAATTTCACGCCCAGGCTCTGCAGCTTTTTGATAAGCTCGTTTTTGCTAAAATCGCGGCTTCCGTTAAAGGACATATGCTCGATGAAGTGTACAAGCCCACGCTCATTAGGACCCTCATCGATCGAGCCCGCATCCACGATGAGATAAAAAACGGCGGAATTTTTAGGCACGGAATTTTCTAAAATATAGTATCTAAGCCCGTTTGGCAGCGATCCTCGCAGGACGGCTTCGTCCCACTCAAGCGCAAAAGCCCCTGCACAAAGCAGTAAAAATAGTAAAATTTTTCGCATTTAAGCCCTTTATTTTCTAGTAAAATTCGCTCGCAGATATTTTTGCAGACTCTTCTCTTTCGGCTTATCAAGCTGCTGGTCTGCGCCATTCTGCGCTATTTTTTAGATTTGCTCGCCCCGATTGCTAGCCTGTGATATCTCAGGTTCGCCTACTTTTAAGCCGCCTGTTCGCTGCGCTAGTCCCGCTCTGTTTCACGAGCGTATCGATTCTAGGCTTGCGCTACGCGGCTTCTCTCATTTATTTTATCGCTCAGAGGTACGCAGGCGCATTTGATCTTTATCTACGATCTGCGCGGCGACACGGCGGCACGCCCGCGCAAGATAAATTTTGAAATTTACTTGCACCCAGTCTAAATTTAAAAAGCGCGAGTCGGTAAATTTTAAAATTTATGTCTGGCATAGCAGCTAGTGGCTTTGAAATTTCATAGCTAAATTTCGCAATTATCTTTCAAAGTCGCTTTTATTGCAAAACAGACGAACCATTTAAATTTTACATCGCCCTATTCTCATTACGCGCTGTTTTAGCACGGATTGATCAAACAAGCCATTGACGCACAATCTTGGCTTCTTCGCCGTATGACGTTTTGGTGCTCCGCTTATAAACGCGCCGCCCTAAACTGCCGTTTGCTACAGGATAAAATTTTAGCCTAAAGAGCATTAAATGAAAATTAGTATAAATAAAATGTGAATTTTTTGAAGTTAAAAGGGAATTTCGAGTTAGATAAAATGGCCGGGAGATAGGGATTCGAACCCCAGGAGGCTTTCACCTCAACGGTT
>NZ_CALIJF010000121.1 GCF_938018035.1 uncultured Campylobacter sp.
TTTTTTACCATAAGCTTTTTTGTCGCCTTAATCGCCCCTAAAGGCAAACGCAAACTGCTTTGGCTTTTTGTTTGGTTTATGGTGTTTTTCGGGGATATTGTCGTACTTAAAGCAATTATGGCCTATTATGATTTTAAATATGCCAAGATAAACGTCTATGAAAAGCCCGCCATACACGCTTACTATGCCGGAGAAAGAGAAATAGTCGAATGGAATATAAGCGGTTTTCCTTTGATAGATCCAACCAATTGGCTAAATTTCCCTGCAAATACGACCGATGCGAATTTCATATCTTTGATAAACGGCTACGTAAATTTCATAGATTATAAAGAAAAAAGCGAAAATCCTGTCACAAACGGTAAATATTTTAGAATTTATCTGGATGACTATACCGCACAAGAGTGCTTTTTATCAGCCAAGTTAAGCACAAGAGGCTTTTTAAAGAGTATCCCGATAACATATGAAGAATTAAATATATTTTTTAATCAACTGCAACCAAATCATGAAAGTGATGATAAGATAATCAGAGAGATAAAATCGTTACTTGATGACAGAAACGCCTCGATGATAGATATAAAACCGTCTAAAATATTAAGCTACATAAAATACAATATGAAAGATCTCAAGCAAATTTACAAAGACAAATGCGTAGCTCGTAAAGAAATCAATGAAGATGAGATAGCCGATATAGAGTTGGTATTGGAAAAAGAAAATAGGATGACGGACTGGCGCATAGAGCCGGCACCAAATATCAAAACCTTTCTTGACGACCTAATCGGTCTAAGCTTTAACTACGGCGGAATCATAAAAGATAGAAAAACGGGCAGGATACTAGCCGATAATATATACGAAAACGTAAGATACCAAGGAGCGTTAGGCGAAAGCTTTATAAAGGCTTTTGGAAGCGAGTCGAGAGGATACGGGATATCTTGCAATAGCGGCAGGGAGAAGTATTTGGATATATGTAATCAAAAGATGATAGAAGAATTCTTCAGAAAGGATAGAAAATGAGAAAGTTTGAGGCGCTAAAAACATATGC
>NZ_CALIJF010000122.1 GCF_938018035.1 uncultured Campylobacter sp.
CCGCTGTCCGCGCGGCGAGTTCCAAATTCGTCTAGAACTTAGATTTTCCTCACTAGCTCGGGGATTATCGCTTCGAAATTCACCCCCTCGTAGTCCTTGCGCTCCTCGTCGTTCATCGTCTCTTTTATCGTGCTGACGACGAAGTCCGCGGCGATGCGAACCGCCGTTTCCAACGACTTGCCGCGCATTATCGCGCCGAAGGCTACGGCCGCGAAAATATCGCCGGTGCCATTAAATTTAACCGGCAGCAGCTCGTGAAAATACTCGTTCGTTCTGCCCGTGCGCGCATCGTAGCTGAAAACCCCGCACTGATCGGCGATGTAGCCGATACCCTTTAAAATAACCTGCCTGGCGCCCAACTCTCGAAGCCTTGCAAGCAGATCCATGATGAAATCCCTATCCGCATCCTCTCGGTACGGCACGCCTGTAATCGCGCAGGCCTCGGTGATATTGGGCGTGATGACGTCGGCCTTGGCGCACAGAAGCGCCATCATACGGGCAAAATCCTCGTTAAAGCCAGGATAAAATACGCCGTTATCGCCCATGCAAGGATCGACTAAAATGATCTTACCCGCGCCGCCAAAGCTCGCAAATAGCTCGCCCATAATCTCGATCTGTGCCGCCGAGCCCAAAAAGCCCGTGTAGATGCCGTCAAATACCACTCCGCGGTCTTTCCAATGCGCCATGATCGCGCGTATTTGAGAGCTTAGATCGCAAAAGGTGTAGCCCGAAAAGCCCGTATGCATCGATAAAACCGCCGTAGGGATCACGCTCGTGCTCATCCCCATCGCGCTTAGTATCGGCAAGGCGACGGTCAGCGAAACCTTGCCCACGCAGGATATATCTTGAACGGTAAGAACTTTTTTCATCACAATTCCTAAAATTTTTGGCTCTATTTTACCGCTATTTATATTAAAAAGGCGAATTTAAATAAAATTTACTCTACGAATAGTCTAAATTTATGATATTTTTGGCGTTTTTCCGCTAAATTTTATCTCGAGTTCGCCGTAAATTCGGCTCTAAAAATCAACAAAAGGCAAAAAATGATAACCGCAAAGGCTCTTTACGCATCCGCTCGCCTTAGATCGCTTCCGCTTAGCGTCTCGGGCGTGTTGCTCGGTAGCGGCGCAGCTTACGGCGCGGGCGTATTTAGAGCGGATATTTTCGCACTGGCGCTGCTTACAACGTTGCTGTTTCAGGTACTCAGCGACTACGCTAACGACTATGGCGACGCGGTAAAAGGCACCGACGACGAGGGCAGACTGGGGCCGCGCCGCGCGATCCAAACTGGGCAGATGAGCGCCGAGCAGATGAAGCGCGTCATAGTCGTTACGGCTCTGCTTTCGGCATTTTCGAGCCTTGCGCTAAACGTTTTGGCGTTTGGCGAGCGGTTTTATCTCGTGCTACTGTTTTTGGCGCTAGGCGGCGCGTCGATATACGCGGCGATCCGCTACACCGTGGGAGCCGGCGCATACGGGTATCGGGGGCTCGGCGACGTTTTCGTGTTTTTGTTTTTCGGGCTTTTGAGCGTGCTGGGCTCGTATTTTTTATACGCGCGCTCGCTTGATGCGGCGCTGCTGCTGCCTGCGTGCGCGTGCGGTATGCTAAGCACCGCCGTGCTAAATCTCAATAACATGCGCGACATCCAAAACGACGCGCTCAAAGGCAAACGCACGATCCCCGTTCGTATCGGACTGCGCGCGGCCAAGCGCTATCACTACGCGCTGATCGCCGGCGGTGCGGGGCTAATGCTTTGCTACTCGCTTTTGCGCGGAGATTCAGGCGTAAAACTACTCTACATAGCTAGCTTTGTGCCGCTTATTCGGCATTTCTTTTTCGTCTTAAAAGTGCGGGAGTGTCGCGACTTCGACGGACAGCTAAAGGTCGTCGCGCTCTGCACGTTTGCGATGTCGGCGCTATTTTTCGTCGGGGAGATTTTGGGCTAAATTTGAATTAAATTTAAAATCAAGCGCGCCTCTCGGCCCGTTTCGAGGCGCTTAACCGAGATAAAATTGAAAACACACGCACATTAAACCTACGCCCGGTCCCTTCGGGCGCCACTCGGTTGAGTTTTGAGTAAATTGTGCGAGGCAAACCGCAAGAATTATACAAACAAGCGCCGCGCCACCCGAGCTTTCAATGTATCAAATTTCAGCGATCTCGCGTCAAAATTCGCGCACATTTATGCTGCTTTGACCGCATTTTGCTCTGCGCGAGTTTGCGCCGCCTCGTTTTGTGATAGCTCCCGCCATTCATCGAAGCGGCGCTTAAGGATTGTGAGCGCGTAGAATACTTGCCGATAGAATCGCTTGCTGAGCGTATTGTTACCAGCCGCCATTTCTATTATCGGCTTTTCCGTGCTTTAGTACTCCGGTTTCCAGATACAGTTTTTGACCGTTTTTTCCACGTTATCCGTTGCAACGCGGTTTAATTTTTGACGGACGGCACAAGAGGCGACTGCGACGGCAACCGCTTCGGAAAATTCCGTCAGCCGCGCTACCGGCGGTAAAACCGCTTCTCCGGGTTTTCCGGTTTCAAGAAAGGCTCCAAGCGAATGTGCAGCTGCTGAGATCATTTCATCCGTCACGAGCTTTGAATTTACCGCGATACTGCCTAATCCCAATCCCGGATAAATCAGCGCGTTATTTGCCTGCCCGATTGTGTACGTGACGCCCTTGTATTCCACCGGATCGGCAGGAATTCCCGTTGCCACCATTGCGCGGCCATCCGACCAATGAATTAAGTCTGAAGCCGTAGCTTCAGCCAGTTCCGTAGGATTACTGAGCGGAAAAATAATCGGGTGCTCGCACCATGACGCCATAGCGCGAACGATCTCTTCCGTAAAGGTTTTCGGCGCTGTCGATGTTCCCACAAGGATCGTCGGACGTATGGCCATAACCGCTTTTGTAAGAGAGACGAGCTCTCTCACATTACCAAATTCGCTACGTTTTCGCGCAAACGGTTTTTGTTCGGGCGTCAGGTCGTCCATGTCGTCGAACAGCAGCCCCTGCTTATCCACCATATAAAAACGGCTGCGGGCTTCGTCTTCGGAAAGACCTTGCGCGACCATTTCTCTGAATATGCGATCCGTGATTCCCGCTCCTGCCGTTCCCGCGCCGAAGCACAGATATACCTGCTCCGTAAGCTTTTGCCCGTTGATTTTCATAGCGCCGAGAATTCCCGCAAGTGTAATAATTCCGGTTCCTTGACAGTCGTCGTTGAATACAGGCAAAGTTTTCTGATATGTTTGTAAAACCTTTGCGGCATTCGATCTGCCGAAGTCTTCAAAGTGAAGGTATAAGTCGGGGAAAAGTTTTTCCGCCGTCGTTACAAATTGATCGATGAAGCGGTAATATCTATCGCCGTATATTCTCTTGTGGCGATTTCCGAGATAGAGCGGATCATTCAGCAGCGCTTCCCTATTCGTTCCGCAATCCAGCACGACTGGCAGTACTGATTTCGGGTCAATTCCGGCGGCGGCAGTATAGACCATCAGTTTTCCTACGGAGATATCAACGCCGTTCGTTCCCCAGTCGCCGATACCGAGAATTTCTTCCGCGTCGGTCGCAACGATAAGTCTGATGTGTCTGTCACCGGCGGCATGACGGAGCGCATCTTCAATTTGCTCAGGAGCGTCGATCGACAAAAATGCCGCACCCTGCGTATCGACAAACTGCTCACTGTACTGTTCGATACTTTCTGCGATAACCGGATCATAAACAATCGGCATCAACTCTACAATATGTTCATGGAATACGTGATAGAAAAGCGTTCGGTTGTGATTGAAAACATCCATAAGAAATCTTCTCTTTTCTATTTTGGAAGTTTTTCGTTCCATCTGGCGGTAGATCCTGTTGGCTTGCGTTTCGATATCGTCGATACACGGAGGAAGCAGTCCTTCCAGATGATACTTTTTCCTTTCTTCGGCAGAAAATGCCGTTCCCTTGTTCAAAAACGCATCATTGATGCGGTCATAGCCGTACTTTTCCATATGTGCTCCTTTGTTTTATTTGAGTCTTGCTTTTCGATTCGAATAAATTATACTGCTTCAGCCTAAATTTACTATCAATCAAAATTTTACCGCGCAAGGGTGCTTCGTATGGATAAATTTAATCAATCGAGCGAAATTTTACCGCAAATAGAGGCGATGAAAAGATGGCGAAAACGCAGCAACAGGCAATGCAAATTTAAAAGCGGCTCTGCCGAAACAGAGCCGCTCAATTTAAATTTTACTTCTCAAACGCCTTTTCTAGGCTAAACGGAAACGCCTGATAGCCCATCGCGTTGGTCATTTTGATCTCGATTGACGGCTCTTTTGCGCCCCATTCAAACTCGTTGATGTGAGGGCTAGGCACACCGACCGGACGGCCTTTGACGATGTCAAACTGCATGCCCGCGACCGCAGAGTAAACCATCACGCTATCTAGGTCGTCTTGATACTGCGCAAGCGATGTAACCGAGCTGTACCACTCGCTGCCGCGCTGTTTGCCGTATTCCCAAACCTGCTCGACGGTCTTGGCGTTCTCGTCGATTTTATAAACGACCGCGCGGGAGTATTTCATACCCGCCATCGCAGGCTGCTCCATACCGCGTGTGTCGCCGTTGTCAAAGACGGTGAGATATACGACGCCCTTTTTGGACTTGCTGTCGATTCGGAAAGCCGTATGCTGCGTCCACTGCCAGTCAAATCCGCCCGTTTCGCTCTCATATCCCGGGCATTTTGAGTACTCGTCCTCGCAGACGATCTTTTTGCCATCTTTATCTACAGGCTGGAGCAAATAGCCTTTAAACTGATCCTTCCAGCCTTTGTGCGCGCCCATTATCCATTTGACTTTTTTGTCGCGGCCGATCTTGATGACGGCGTCTTGGTGGCGGCTGGAGATGATGATGCTATCGTCGCTTGGATCATAATCCACGCTATTTACGTGCGCCCAGTTGCGTCCGGGGCCAGAGCCCACGATGTCGCCCCATTTTTCGTTCATATCCATCGCGGCCAGCTCGTCCGAACTCGCGGTGTGGCCCGCCTTGCTAGCGTCGATATTTAGACACACGGCCCCCTGATCAAGCGTTTTTAGCACGATGTCGCGGTACGGATCGAGAATTTCATACAGCCTAAAATCATCCACGACGTTGCCGTCTCTATCAACCTCGACGATGACATCGCGCACGGTGCGGACGTTTTTGCCGTCGGCGCGCTTATAGTTGGCATTTGCCGCGCGGAGGAAATAGTGTCCGTTTTGCGCAACATCCATGGAGTGCGAGAAGTCGTTATAACCCGCAGGTAGCTCGCGGTTAAAGATTTCACGTCCCATTATGTCGTATTTTGCGTATCTTTGGCCGTAACCCCATGTCATCGCGCCGTCGTCGTTTTGTTTAAAGCCCATCATGACGCCCGCGCTAAAGGGCTGCTTGAGGTCGTAAATTTTACTCGGCTCCAGGTACCAGCGCACTTCGCCCTTAGTGTCTAGGATGAAGTTATTGGGGCTGTAGTTCCACTCGATCGCACCGCCAGCGGGGTTGTTCCACACGACTTTGGTGCCCTTGCCCGTTTTATTTACGAAGTTATTTACGTAGTAGAGGCGGTTGGCAAATTTTGCGCTCGGAGCCTTTACAACCTCGATTTTATCAAACAGCGCACCCTTTTGAGACGGCATGCCAGAGCTCTCTAGATAAATCGCCGGAGCGTAAATTTTATAGCTTTCTTTTACGTGCTCGGTTTGGCCCTTATAAATTTTATCGTACTCGACCTCGACGGTATTTTGATAGTCGGGGTAAAGCCCGAAAACTGGAATTCCGCCGTGCGTGCGAAGGTGCTTGTCGGCGACCTTATAGCTGATCGTCTGACCGTCCGGCTTTGGCACGATGGTGACTTTCGCGTTTGCTAGCGTGTAGCCGCCGTTTTTGATGACCGCCGTTAGAGGCGCGATGTCGTACGGGTTTACGACCACTTCGCCGATCTTACCTGGGATGCCGTAGTCTATGTGCGCGCCGCTAGGTCCGCCGATAGCCAGCGCGGCCGTGCTTAGACCGCCTAAAAGCGCCACAGCTAGCGCAAATGAGGAAAGAGTTCGCTTCATCTTATTCTCCTTTGAATTGGTTTGATATCGTAATTTTAATCAACCTCGCTAACGTAGAAATCACGCGTTTATTAAAACTTGCTTAATTGTAAAAAATAATTTCAAATTTTAGCTTTTGCGCCAAAATTTAGCCGAAATTCTATAAATTTAATCTAAAATTTATCTTAGCGTGAGTTTTGCGGCGGCAAAAGGGTATAAAATTAACTCAAACAAAATCATTTTAAGGAGCATTCCATGAACCTACTTTCTAAATTTAGCAAAGGCTTTCTAGCAGTCGCGATGTTTGGCGCCATAAGCGCTGCCGCGTTTACCGAGGGCGAGGACTACGTCAAGCTAGAAAAACCGCTACCCGTAGAGCAAAACACACTGGTTAAGGTCTTTAGCTACGCATGCCCGTTTTGCTACAAATACGACAAAACCGTCACGTCAAAGGTCGTAGAAAAGGTCGCGGGGCTAAAATACGTGCCGTTTCATCTAAAAACCAAGGGCGAATACGGCGAGGCGGCGAGTAAAATTTTTGCCGTTTTAGCCGTGATGGACGAGGAAAAAGGCGTGAGCCTGCTAGATGAAAACTCGCTGTTTAAAAAAGCAAAATTTGCCTACTACAAGGCCTATCACGATCAAAAGCAGCGCTGGAGCGATGGTAAGGACGAGGCTGCGTTTTTAAAGACGGGGCTTGACGCGGCGGGTATCAGCGAAGCGGATTATCAAAAAAAGCTAGAGGATCCCAAAGTCGCCGAACTGCTTAAAAAATGGGACGAGAGCTACGACGTAGCGAAAATCCAAGGCGTGCCGGCGTTCGTCGTAAACGGCAAATACCTCATCATGACGAAGTCCATCAGCTCTATCGACGGCATGGCGCAGCTAATTGAAGAGCTGCTTAAAAAATAGGGCGTGGGCATGAAATTTGCGGAAAAAATAGCGAAATTCGGCGATAGCCGCCTGCCGTGGGCGATCCTCATAGCGGTGAGCGTAGGGCTCGTGATCCTCGCGCACTCGCTGTTTCAAAACTACGTCTATATGCCCCCTTGCGAGCAGTGCGTCTATATCCGCTTTGCCTTTTTGTGCATGGCGCTAGGAGGCCTGGTCGCGATCGTAAATCCTAAAAATTTACTCCTCGCCGCGGTAGGCTACCTGCTAGCCTTTTGGGGCGCGATCCAGGGCATAATGTATAGCGTAAAGCTAGCCAAGATCCACGACGCCGTGCACGGAGACGATCCGTTCGGCGTGCAGGGCTGCTCGACCGAGCCGCACTATCCGTTTGGTTTGCCGCTTGAAAAATGGGCGCCTGATTGGTTCTTGCCTACGGGCGACTGCGGCTACGATAACCCGATTGTTCCGGACGGCGTCACGCTAAGCGGCTTTCAGAAATATCTAGTGGATCTTTACGAGGACGGCTGGTACCTGATCCCATCAAGCAAATTTATGTCGATGGCCGACTGCACGCTGATCGGCTTTGGAGTCTGCTTCGTCGTGCTCGCCGCGATGTTCGTTTGCAAAATTTTAACTCTAAAAAAGCTTAAATCGGTCTAAATTTAGACCGATTTTGCTATACTCGCCGTATGAAAGCCTTACGCGAACATAATTTTAAAATTTACTTCATCATCATTTTCGCAAGCCTTTTCGTGGTGCTTTTGGGCGTGAAAAACTACGAGGACGCTAAGGCGCAGATCACGGCGCTCGCGGATAAAAACAAGATCGCCGCGAGCGAAAATATGGTCGGGAATTTCTCGTTTTGGCTGGACGAGCGACTGCACTCGCTGGTGCGCGCGGCTAAATTTATGCAAAATGCAGGCATCTCGCAAGACGGCGAAAAGCTCGGCGGCTTCATACGACTTTTAAAAGAAAACTCAGCAGAATTTGACGCCTTGCAGTTTTTGCGCGAAGACGGAGAAATATTCGTCGACGGCAAGGAGCTAGAGGGCGACGAAGCGATGCCAAAGAGCCTGCGCACGGGACTTGTGTGGTTTGAGGAGACCAAAAGCACGCTCGCACCCACGGTAAATTTTATGCAGCGGCATAAAATTTTAGGCGAGCCGACGCTAAATTTATGCGTGCCCGTGCTGGACGGCAGCTCGTTCGCGGGGGTGTTTTGCGGCGTAGTAAAGCTGCAAAACATACTAAAAAATATGGAGAAATTTAAGCTAGCACCAGATTCTTACGCCTTTATCGTCACCCACGGCGGCGAAATTTTAACGCCGATGAAGGATGCGGCGCTAAAAAAGCAGATCGAGGATAAATTTAAAGAGATTTTCCTGCGGGGCGAAGACATCACGAGCCTAAATATCGGCTCAAATTTCATCTCCGTTGCCGAGATCCCCACGCTAAACTGGTTCATAGGAGCTGGCACCGATAACGAAAAGGAGCTTGCAGCGCTGCTTAACTCCGTGCTAAAAAACGCCCTTATCTTGCTTTTTGCGTTCGCAGCGCTGGCGCTGGTGGCAAATTTCTTACATAACTTTATGTACTCAAAAATCAAAAATCTGCAAGACGACTACGAAGCGCTGCTCAAGCACAAAGCCCGTATGAGCGAGGCGGGCGAGCTAATCAGCGGCATAAATCATCAGTTTATCCAGCCGGTTAATTCGCTAAATTTGATGATCTCAAGCCTGCTCATGCTGCAAAAAGACGGTAAGCTAGACGCCGCGACGCTAGAGAGTATGCTGCAAAAGGGGCAGGCTGCGACCGTGCTTTTAAGCGATACGATCGAAATTTTTAGAAATTTTTATAAAAGCAGCGACGCTCCGCAAAAATTTAGCGTGCAGCGCTGCATAAAAGACCTGCTAAAGCTCATGCACACCGAGCTTAGCAAAGCAAACGTTGCAGTAAGCTTGCGCGAGTTTAAAGACGAAGAGGCCACGCAGCGAATGGGCATCGTGCAGCAAATTTTACTCATCCTCATACACAACGCCAAGGATGCGGTCGTGGAGCGATACAAAGAGCAGATCGCCAAGCGGCAAGTTTTTTTGGACGTCAAATTTGAAAACGGCATGTGCAAAATATCCGTCACCGACTACGGCAGCGGCGTGAGCAGGGCGGCTCGGGATAAAATTTTAACCCAGCCAAAAACTACCAAAAAGCAAGGAAGCGGCATCGGGCTGTATTTCGGCAAAAAGCTAGCAAACGAAAAACTCGCGGGCGACATCAGGCTGCTAAGCTCGGGCGATCCGACGACGTTTGAGCTGAGCTTTGAGATAAATTTAAAGGAGTGAGATGCAAGAGCATTTAAAGCTACTTAAAGACCTGAGCGTCCTCATCGTCGAGGACGACGAGATCGCAAGGGAGCTGCTAATAGGCGGGCTAAAGCCCTACTGCCTAAGCGTCTGGGGCGCGGGCGACGGGCTAGAGGGGCTGGAGCGATTTAAAAAGCTAGCTCCCGCCATCGTCATCACCGACATCCACATGCCCGCGATGAACGGCTTTGAGATGATGAAGGAGATGATGCGCATCAAACCCGCGCAAAAATTTATCGTCTTTACCTCCTACGACACCGACGACAACCTCATCAAAAGCATCGAGCACGGCGCGGCGTCGTTTCTAAAAAAGCCCGTCGATATCGCCGCGCTTTGCCGCCTGCTCGTGGCTCTAACCTACGAAAAGGACGAAAAGCTCGTGCGCCTGGGCCCGCAAACCAGCATAAATCTCGCCAAAGAAAAGATCTACAAAAACGGCGAGGAAATTTATCTCTCATTTTTGCAAAACAAGCTCTTTTGGCTCTTTGCGTACAATCTAAACAAGCTCGTGAGCTACGAGATGATCGAGGAGTTCGTCTACGAGGGCGAGCAAACGAGTAAGGGCGCGATACAAAACGTCGTGCTGAGGCTAAAGCGGGAGCTGGGGGTTAAATTTAAAAATATTAGCGAGAGTGGGTATATAATGCTGTATTATAAAATAAGCTAATAGGTATTTAAGATACATAGAACTATAATAATTCAAAAAATTATGCAGATAAGGTCTCAACAATGAATTACGGAATGAAATATAAGAAATTAACCTTTTCAGACGAAGAAATAGCAGAGTTATTTGGTCATGAAGCTGCCGAAGACGAAAAACTAGAAAGATTAATGGAATACTATTTTAAAAGTACAGTTTACGAGCAAATAAGCGCTGATTTGCCATTGCGCATAGTTGTTGGGCATAAAGGCATAGGAAAGTCTGCTGTTTTTCAGGTAATGAGGAGAGAATTTGATAAAGCAGACATATTAACAATAATACTAACACCTGATGATATACTAGACCTCAATGAACAAGAAACAGATATACTAAAGCTAATTAGAGTATGGAAAGAAAAACTAGCAGCAATAATAACCTATAAGGTTTTAAATAAATTTGGCAATAATGTAACTCCAGTAAATAATTTAACTGGTAGTATAATAAACACCATTACGAATTATCTTGAAAATAAGGGATTCAAAATAAAAAGCGAAATGAAAAGCGAAT
>NZ_CALIJF010000123.1 GCF_938018035.1 uncultured Campylobacter sp.
TCAAAGACGCTAAAATTTACAAAGACGCTCTGGGCGCGCCGCATCTAAAAATACGTAAAAAAATCCGTAAAAAATTTCATATCAAATCCGCAAGCCTTAGCATCACGCACGACGTAAACGTCGCAATCGCAGTAGTCGCGCTGGTACTAAAAAAATCCAAAAAGCGAGCCTAAAATTTTATCGCTTTTTTCTTGAGTGCGGGATTTTTAAATTTTAAAATCTCGCCCGGGTTGCGCGTCCTAGGAATTTTATCGCGCAATCGCGCAAGCAAAAACCTTGCGTAAATTTTGCGCCGCAGAATTTTGAAATTTCACCGCGCCGCAGAATTTTGCTTTAAATTTGAGGTATGGAATTTTATAGCGGTACGATACGCGACGGCACAATTCAAAAGGTAGAATTTCAACCTAAAATTTAGAAATACAAAGATAGATTTTCGGTTTAAAATTTGCTGCGAAATCGCGCTCTAAAATTTAAAGTAGACGCAAAGCCGCTTTCGTCCGACGCACGTATCATCAAGGATTAAACAAAAGTTCGTGAGCTGGCAGAACGCGCGGCGGCGGCGTCCACCCATTGCACCTTTTTAGGCGATAGCTTTTGCGCCGTATCTATGCCGAATAAATACCGCGGATAACACAGCCGCGATCTTCACGCTATGTGCAAAAAGACGAGGGCTTGTGCGCTGCATTTACCGCTTAGTCTGCCGCTAGCTTTAGCACACAGATAAGCGGCGTACCTGCGGAAGCGAGCGATCAAAATTTACACGACGAAATTTTAAAGATGAAATTCCGCAAGCCATAGATTTAGCGTTAAATTTTAAAATTTCACGGCGAAGCAAAATTTTAAAATTCCATGCAAGGCGGATTTAAAATTTTAAGCCGCGAGCTCACAGGGCTAAATTTAGCCGCCAAGAAGTTTGAAAAGCCCCTGCAAAAAGAAATTTTATCACGGTGCGACGCCGCAAAATTTTAAATTGCTCGTATTTTGGCGGCGGGCTTACGCGGCTTATGTTTCCGCGCGAGGTATAAATTTTAATCGTCTATATTTCGACCGCTCCGAAACTACGCCCGAAGCCGTCAGTATCTAAAGACGCGCAAATTTAAATCGCCCGCGCCAAGATATGATTAAATTTAAAGTGCAAAGCGCGGTCGTAGCGCCGGCTTGCATTAAAACGCCTAAAACTACGACTAAAATTCCAAGCCGCGACCGAATTCCCGCGCAACGAAAGGCGAACTACTCCGCCTT
>NZ_CALIJF010000124.1 GCF_938018035.1 uncultured Campylobacter sp.
GCGCAGCGCGAAGAGTCTAGGAAATACCACGGGAATTTTTTCGCGCACTCAAGCCCGCTTTGATGATGATCTAAAAGGATCACGCGAGCATTGCGACTGGCTAGTTCGCCGCTAAATTTCTCGCACTGTGCGGGCAGTAAATTTAGATCGGTGATTAAAACTAGGCTTTTCTCGTCCGCGTCTGCAGCGAGCCGCTCGTCGATACTAGCGAGGATGAGATCAAATTTTTCGTTTATCTCCTTGCCGTAGTTGGCGTTGAAAAATTCCACATCCATCAAATAGTGCGCCGCGACGAACTGCGCGCCGTAGCCGTCCAGATCGGTGTGGCTTAGGTGATATATTTTCATTTGCGCTCTTTGCCGATGATGTTTGCTAGCGTGATCGTATCCATATACTCATCGACCTTCTCCTGAAGCTCGCCGAACATTAGATTGACGCGGCACAGCGTGCGACCGTTAGGGCAGGCGTCGATCCCCTCGGCGGTGCAGTCAAATACCGTCGCCTTGCGTCTTTCGGCGCTTTTGATGATCTCGCTTAGCGTGATTTCATTCGCATTGCGCGCGAGCACGAAGCCGCCTTTGGCGCCTTTGAAGGAATTTAAAAGTCTCGCGCGAGCCAAATTTTGTAAAATTTTAGCCAAAAAGCTGCGTGAAATTCCAAGCTCGCTAGAGATCGAATCGACATCCATAGACTCATTCTTACGGGCGATGCAGATCATTGAAAGTAGGGCGTATTCGCTTGCTTTTGTAAAAAGCATTTATTCTCTCCTTTGGTGTCAAAGCGTGCATTTTACACAAAGAAAGCAAAAATTTAGGTTAATTAAGTATAATCGCTTCCTATTTTACCGATCAGGAGGTCATCATGGCTTTAGACACGGCTCAAAAAGCACAGATAGTTGCGAAATTCGCTAGAAGAGAGAAAGATACGGGCTCTGCAGAGGTGCAAATCGCGCTTCTTACCGAGAGGATCACGCTTCTTACCACTCATTTGCAAGCAAATCCGAAAGATTTTTCATCTCGCTTAGGACTACTAAAGCTAGTAGGTCAGCGCAAAAGAATGATGAAATATCTCAAAAACAAAGACTACGCAGTTTACTCCAAGCTTGTTAGCGAGTTAAATTTAAGAGATAAATAAGCTTCTTTGCTCGCGGCGATTGAAATTCCATCGCTATGAATGGGCTAAAAATTTGTCATCGGTAGCATTTAAATTTATTGCTGCAACAGTGCCTGCTTTGGGATTTTAAACCCAAAGCAGACGTTTTTATTTGTGAGTCATACTTTTTGTTATTTTATATCTTTAAAAAATTCATCTATATTGCACCTGAAAAGCTTCGAGAGCTTGTATAGATGAAGCAAATTGAATCGTTTTTGATCTGTGAAATTTTCCATGTTTGCGTAAAATCCGTTTGAAGCTTGACCTATGCTTAGGGCAGTTTCTAGCTGGCTTAAACCACATTCTTGGCGTATTCTCTTAACATTGCTTGCTACGATTTTTAAAAATTCTTCATCTTCTTCTTTTGTAGTTATTTGCGGCAAAGAAAGCATAGAAATAATTCCTATATAAAAGTTTTCTATAAGTTTAGTTCTTATATAATGCTTTTTCAATTTCCATCAGCGATTATTTCTATAGGGATTAAATTGTAAATGATGTAATTTTGAAATTTTTTTAATTTTAAATGAAAATCATGGATGGATTTGTAATTTTGTTTTATAAAAAAGCAATAAATTCAAAAGAGATAAATATGAAAAAAATTATAGCCTTTATTTTGGCTTGCATTTTAGGATTCATTACTTTCTTTATAGTAGTTGGATCTCTAAATTTTTTGCTTTTATTTAATAACCTAAAAATGGGACCAATACTCATATTGGCGTTGTTTTCATTTTTTATTTGGATTACCAAACGACTTTATTTTTTCTTTTACAGAAAGATTGACCGCGAGCATACGGAAGAAGAGCAAAAATGAAAGCTATTATTTCCATGATTGCTCTTTTTATGAGTGCATTTTCATTGGACGGATATACCTATTATTCCACTCAAAATAATCCTAAGGCGAAAGGTCTTGATTTGAAAATAGGAATTCCTAATTCCTTTATATTGAAGGATGGTTATAGACCAAATGTGGTTTTAAAATTTATAGATACAAATTTAAATATGATTATGGTCCTAATATATAAATCACCGGATTTTATGGGAGTAGAATTGAATCAAACTAATTACAAAGAATTTTGTGAGTCCAATATAGTGGATATGTCTAAAAATAATATGCTATCGCGGTTAATTTCTTGTGATATGCTAGTTATTGAAAATTTACCAGCTGTTGGTATGGTAAGTGAGATTTTAGGAAAGAGATTAAATCTAGAAATTACAAGCTATAATAATACATATTTTGTATTCTATAGAGACTATCTTATAGAAATAAATTTTGTTTCTGTTGATATGCAGAAATTA
>NZ_CALIJF010000125.1 GCF_938018035.1 uncultured Campylobacter sp.
CCTTGCTTGCGTGCCGCATTACGGCTTTAAATTTAGCGCTAAATTTTTAACCTTACTACGCTTACGCAGCGTTTAAATTTAATCTCGCTGCGGCTGCGCTAAATTTTAAAATTTCAAATCGCCGTTTAAAGAGCCGTCATCTGTGCGAGTGTGCACAGGCGGGCGCATGCATGCAAGAGATAGTCTCGGGTGCTGTTTTATCGCGGGCTTCCGTTCGCATCAGGTCATACCGAGCCGCGCCAAAGTCTCAAAACTCACGCGATTGCTAATTTCGCTATCGAGCCGTACCGAACCGCAGCCAAACTTGCGCAGCTTACGAACGTCGCTCGGTAGAATTTTAAAATTTCATCTAGGCTAGCTCGCCGCTCTACGCAGGCTCCGCCGCCGCGGAATTTAAACTTTGTTTTGCTATAATCGGGCTAAAATTGCGGAGGCCATCTATGAAAATTTTACCTTACGTCGTGCTCGGTTTGTTTCTCGTCGCTTGCACGCAGGTCCCGCCGCCCGCCGAAAATACCCGTGCCGCAAGCGCCGCCGCCGTAAAGGATGCCGCCAATTCTACCGGTGCAGGCAATGCCGTCAAAAATTCCGCCCCATCCGAGATTTCCGCGCTAAAAAACAGAGCCTCCGCGAATGTCTCCGCTAAAAATTCCACCGCGTCTTCTATGCGCGAAATTTGGGGAATGCTAGAAAATGCCGATCGGGCGCTGCTTGCCAAAGAGATCTCGCGCGCCGAAGAGCTTGCCGTGCGGGCGCAGGAGCTTAGCGAGCTAAAGCACATCGAAGTAGGTCGGATTTTTAGCAGATTTGTCCGTGCGCGGATCGCCTTGCAGCGCGGCGATACCGACGCCGCGATCTCGCTGGCGACGGACGCGAGCTCCATGCAAAGCGGGGTGGCGGAGATATATGCCGATGCCGTAAATTACGAGAGCGCTTATACATTCGGGCGCATCTACGAGGCTCGCGGCGATCGCAAGGGCTCTGTGCGCGAATATGGGCGGGCGCTGTTTGTTTGGACTATGTTTTTGCAGAGCGATCCCGTGCGCGCGGAGGAGATTTTCGCCCGACTGAAAGCGCTCACACCCGATCCTTACGAGGCCGAAGGCAGAGCTAGCGGCGCGTGCGAGTATCTGCGCGCTAAGGCTAGCTCCGCTTTTGATGAGCCGGCGCCCGAGCCCAAGCGTCGCGCACTGCGGGATTTGGCCGAATGGGAGGCGCACTGCTTGCATCTGCGCCCGTTTGTAGATGACGGATCGGATGAGCGCGCGCGTAGGGCTTCGCTCGCGCGGGATTACGCGCAGCTGTATGCGGGGCTAGGCGAGTGTGCCGCAGCGCTAGAGCATCTGCTTGCCGCAGCGGAGCTCTCGGATGCGACGGATCCCGATACGGGCAGGCTTTATCTACAGATCGCACGACAATTTTTGACGATTTACAAAGAGGCGGGCGCGAGTAAAATTTCTGCGAGCTATGCACAGAAAAATCTAGCTGCGGCGCAGGATTACGCGGACAGATCGGTAAAGCTCTACGAGGACATGCGCGGCACCGCTTACGAGCACTCGAGCTACGACGGACACGAAATTTTAGGCGAGATCGCGATGATACGCGGCGATCCGTCTGCGGCGCTGAGACATTTCGCGGCGATGAGAGACGATGCGGCGGCGCTTTTGGCATATCAGCGGCTGCCGGCCTATAAGCAGGCTCTGACCCACGCGCTAGAGCTGCTCGCGCAGTGCTACGATGCGCTAAAAGATCGCAAGAGCAAGGAGGCGATTCTGCGCGAGCTTGCGGAGTTAAAGAAAAGCTAGCGAGTTAGCAGGCGGCGGCGTTTCGTGAAATTTTGCCGATGCGCCGCGATGAAATTCGGCTTGGGGCGTTGCGCGGTTTGAGCGCTTGAGGTGCGGCAGAATTTCATACTGTTTGGGGCGTTGCGAGCTTGCGGTGGATTTAGACCGCATAGCGGAGTTCGCGCTTTTGAGGTCCTATTTTGAAAGCGAAATTTATACCCGAGCCGTAGATTTGAAGCAGCATCCGTGCCTGTGCGGCGATTTATCCTCGCATCGCAGCCATTAAAAGCTGCAATTTTGCTAGCGCATGAAGCTTTGCGGGCGCTTTTGAGTGCGCTATGACTGCGGTTTGGCGCCGCGCGAGCTAGAAGCTTTTAGGGGCGTCTATGCGGCGGGCGCAGTTTTATCGCAGACTTCCGTCCGCATCAAGTAGTCATACCGAGCCGCGCCAAAGCCTCAAAACTCACGCGATTTCTAATTTTGCTATCGAGCCGCACAGAACCGCAGCCAAACTCGCGCGGCGAAAATCTAAATTTACGCTATAATCTTGCAAAGCGGAGCGTAAAACTCCTGCTGCGCGGGTGCGACGAAATTTAAACAAAGGCCCGCAAATTCGGGCTTCTTAGCTTTCGCGCGGCTGCGGCATAACGCTAAATTTAACGGAGGGCGCATGGATAAGGAGCGG